>JALVEE010000148.1 GCA_027008645.1 Saprospiraceae bacterium | reverse complement strand
TAGCTTCATTTGATCTCTTTTCGTGCAGCACTTTACTTAATATTCTACAAATATAATTATTTTTCTTTTACTACCAACATTTTGAGTCTGTACGCCAGCCAATACATAACCGGTACTATTATCAAAGTCAAGAATGTAGCGAAAATCAATCCGTAAATCACTGTCCACGCAAGTGGTCCCCAAAACTGAACATTGTCACCTCCGTAAAATATCTGCGGATCTAAATCGGATATCAATGTAAAAAAGTTAAAATTGAAGCCGTAGGCCATTGGCATCATTCCGAGAACCGTAGTAATCGCTGTCAATAAAACAGGTCTAAGCCTTGTAGTACCTGCTTCTATGATTCCTTCTTTTACCAAATTTAATGGTAGCTTGTTGTTAGATAAGCCAAGTTCTTCCCTTTTCCTTTTTATTGTTAGATTGGTATAATCTATCAGAACGATTGCATTATTGACAACGACACCTGCCAAGGATATTATTCCGACACCTGTCATAATTATAACTATGTCTTGGTTGTTGACAATTATCCCCAGAAATACTCCGATAGTACTAAACAATACCGAAAACATAATAATAAAGGGAGATATTACCGAATTAAATTGTGCTACCAGAAGTAGGAAAATCAAAAATAGAGCGATACCAAATGCATTTAGTAAGAAAGCTGTATTCTCTGCCTGTTCTTCTTGCTCCCCTGTAAAAGTATATCCATATCCTGCCGGCATTTTATAATTGATCATCAGAGCTTTGATTTGATCTACTATTTCATTGGCATTGTACCCTTTCAATACATTTGAATAAACCGTAACTACACGTTTTAAGTTTTTTCTTTTAACAGAGGAAAATGTTGAAGAATAGCTAACAGTAGCGACGGCAGATATTGGTACTTGAACTATTCTGCCATTTGCCGGATTTCTAAATGTGATTTTTTGGTTGAGCAAATCATTAATTTTATATCTGTTTTTTTTATTCATCCTGAGCATTATCGGATATTCGTCTTCTCCCTTTTTGAATTTTGATACTTCTTTACCGAAAACAGATGTTCTGATTGCATCCGAAATAGAATATGTTGATAAGCCGTATCGTCTGGCTGCCGGTCTGTCTATTTTAATCAAAATTTCGGGTTTGCCTATTTTTATATCTGATTTCAATTCTTCTATTCCGGGAATTTTTTGCTTATTGATATAATTTATGATGTCTTGAGATGTAGTTAGTAGTTTATCGATATCATCTCCATATATTTCGATATTAATCGGTTTGCCCGTAGGAGGACCGCCTTTGTCTTTATCTACAATTACATTAGCTCCTGCAATTCCGTAAACATTATTTTGTATGGCTTTCATAGCATCATAACTTGAAACATCTCCTCTTAGGTTATCTGCAACAAAAGCTATTGTTATTCGTGCTTTATGCGGTGAAGAACCAGGTTCTTGAGGCCCATTGGGGTCGCCTGTATTTTTACCTATTTGTACAAGTACAGACTCAACTATTTCTTTGTAAGGTTCTATAGCTTTATTTATCCTATCTTCAAATATCTTTATGGTTTTATCTGTTTCACTAATATCCGTTCCCATAGGTAATTCTATAAAAACATTAACAAAATTAGGATCTGTTTCAGGAAAGAAAAGTGTCTTTGGCTTAACTATGTTGAGCAATGCAACAGAGAGGAACATCAATATAATCGTTCCGAAAAACAATACCAAAGGGATATATTTTTTTAGAGAGAACCTGATAAACATATCATATGTTCTTTCCATCCAAGGCAATATTGTATCTTTGAAAAATTTGGTTGTTGGAGTAAACAAATAGTAATTCAGAAGTGAAACTATTACAGATAGAGCCATCAAATTTCTAAGCCACAATACTCCAGCAAAATGCGCAATAACAGATATTATAAGAAAAATGGCTACTAAAATATAAAAATTTCTATTTTTCTTTTTCTTGTCGTAATTATCATCCTCTATTTTCATGAAATGGTATGTCAAAACAGGATTAATCACCAAAGCCACAAACAGGGATGACAGAAGTACTACAATAAGCGTAAAAGGTAAATAAAACATAAAACTGCCGATTACTCCCGGCCAAAAAGCTAATGGTAAAAATGCGACTAAAGTCGTAGCAGTAGATATTATAATAGGGACTGCAACTTCACCGGCACCGTATTTTGCCGCATCCCACCTGCTGTATCCCTGCTGCATATGCCGGTATATGTTTTCGACGACTACAATACCATTATCAACTAGCATTCCAAGGGCTAAAATAAGGGCAAAAAGGACAATCATACTTAGTGTAGTACCGAAAATATTTAAAAACATAATTCCCATAAGCATCGATAGTGGAATCGCAACAGCAACAAAAGAAGCATTTCTTAAGCCCAAGAAGAGCATTAGTACAAGTAAAACCAAAATCATACCCGAAATAATACTGTTTTCAAGGTTTGAAACAGATTTTCTGGCTTTTATCGATTGGTCATTGAATACGGTTACTTCCAAATCAGAGGGGAATATATTCTTTTGTGCATAAGATATTATACCATTTATAGTATCTGCTGCAATAATAAGATTTTCTCCCGCTCTCTTTATTACATCCAATGAAAATACAGGATGCCCATTATTTCTGGCAATGCTTGCTCTGTCCTTGAAGTCAAAATCAACAGTTGCAATATCTTTGAGATATATGGGTTTTGCAAACAAAGATTTGACGATTAGATTACCCATATCTTTCACATTTTTGTATTCTCCTACGATTCTGATATTGGATCTAAAGCCATTTTTCAAATATTCACCTGCGGACATTGTGAGATTTTCACTTTTAAAGGCATTCTCAATGTCCCTGTAAGAAACTTTCACTGCATTTGCTTTGGCAACGTCAACATTTACTTTTACTTCTCTTTCCTGAGCACCTTTGATGACCACATCCGAAATTTGGTCGAGAGTTTCAATTTTGTCTTCGAGATATTCAGCGTAACTCTTTAGTTCATCGTTGTTGTAATTTCCCGAAAGGTTTATTGTCATAATTGGTATTTCGGATAGATTTAAGTCCTTTACCATTGGGTCAGCCGTTAGGTCATTGGGTAAATCAGGCTTTGCATTGTCAACAGCGTCTTTTACTTTTTGCTTCGCATCTGCAAGATCAATATCAGATTCAAATTCAGCGATGATGAACGAGACGTCCTGCATTGAAGTAGAGCTAACATTTTTTATTCCGGTTATGGTATTTAGCTTTTTTTCAATTGGTCTGGAGATCAAGTTTTCAATATCTTCGGCTGAATTGCCA
>JALVEE010000147.1 GCA_027008645.1 Saprospiraceae bacterium | reverse complement strand
GTCCCAACAAACTACTGCAAAATTATTTAATCCATGTTCATTGATTAGTGTGGATGAGCTTGCCGGAATATTGGAAGTGTCATCTGATAAAATATCCATTAAGAATTTGCCTGCCTCCGGAACATTTTCCAGATCTTGCTTTTTAAGATGGGAAAATGTGGACAATGGAAGTCAAAGAAGTATGTTCTTGGTCGTCCAAACAGATCCTCTTCCGGGAGATTTTGAAGATTGGGCGCATTCCTTTTTGGATGCAAAAAAGACTTCCGGAGATATTAGGTATCCTGATAGTGGAAAGCCTTATAGATACAAATCAATTGATGGCTTTGACAAAGAAGTCGCATATAATGATGATTTGAAAAAAGTCTTTTGGAAAATTAATAAAGACTATGTCGGGGCTATTTTCTTTAATGCCGGTTTGACTTCCCATACAAGGAAAAGATATGCTTCGGAAATTGCAAAGATATTATCAGAAAATTTGAGAAAGCAGTTATAAAATCATTAGATATGGAAAATAAAATTTTAGGTGTTGGTTCAAGGGTAAATCATCCTGCATATGGTGCCGGAGTTATAGTTGGTCTTGATGTTGCTGCATATAAAGTAGTGTTTATTCAGCATGGAATTAAAGAAGTCGGCAAACATTATAGCACTTGGGATATCATCGAAGCTATCGAAGAGGAAGAGATATCATCATTTGATAAATTCGAAAAATCTTTGGTAAAGATATTGCGAAAATGGAGCGATGTATCCGAAGAAGTTCCAATGGCTGCAAAATGGAATGATGGTCTTATGATATTGAAACCCGGTGATGAAGATCTGCAATCCAAAGAAATTCCGATTGAAACCTTTTTTCATAAGATTGTAATGGTTAGAGACAGAATTCGAGTGATGGAGCAAAGAATAAATAGCAGTAATCTTACGGAAGCAGAGAAAGTGAATTTGCAGCAGTATATCACAAGAATTTACGGTAGTCTCACCACATTCAATATATTGTTTAGAGATAAGAAAGACTCTTTTGTAGGCGAAAGCAAAAGGGGATAATCCGATTTTATGTAATAAAGTCCTGAAATTTAGTGTTTTGACAATTTGTTGATGGTGAACAGTATTTCATAGCAGAGTAAAGATAATAAGTTGATTAAATCTGTGTTTATCCGTACAATCCGTGTCATCCGTGTTAATTTTTATAATGCTTTGGATAAATAGCAGCTAATCAAATGTTTATTATTTTTATTGAATTTTAACATCTGTTAACCCGGATTATTCATGCTTTTAGCTTTATGTAGATGTAAGGCATCGAAATACGCAGATATATTGTTATATTTCAAGTGTTTCGTAACGCAACAGATGCATAAAGATAGAAGCAAACGTTACCCCAATTTAGGGGTATTAATTTTTTTAATAATTCAAACAAAACACATCTATTTTCAAGAATATATCCCAATATAAAAATTAAAGTGGTGAATAATTCGGGTTAATCAATTAATTGGATTGAGTACGGAGCTTAAATAAAGTTTTTCTTCCATATTTAGAACATATAGGACATTTGTATGGGTCGTGGCCTCGTGCGGGGCAATGTTCTCTTCCAAAGAAAATAATTTGCAAGTGCAATTTATTCCACATTTCTTTAGGATATAAGCGTTTTAAGTCCGCTTCTGTTTTTGTTACATTTTTTCCTGTGCTCAAAGCCCACCTATATGCCAATCTATGTATGTGTGTATCTACAGGAAAAGCGGGATGACCAAATGCTTGCGACATAATCACTGAGGCAGTTTTATGACCGACACCCGGCAATGCCTCCAAATCTTTGAAATTGTCAGGCACATTTCCCTTGTGTTTTTCGATTAATATTTTTGATAAATTATATATTGCTTTTGATTTCTGAGGAGACAAACCAATTGGTTTAATTATTTCTCTGATTTCGTCAATGGACAATTTGACCATATCGTATGGATTATCAGCTTTAGCAAACAAAATGGGGGTATATTGATTTACTTTTTTATCCGTGCTCTGTGCCGAAAGCAGAACAGCAATCAATAAAGTATAAGGATCTTTATGTTGTAGCGGAATCGGTGTTTCGGGATACAATTCTTCCAAAATATTGGCAATTTCCAGCGCTTTTTCTTTTTTCGTCATTACTAAGGTTTTATACAATAAGATCACTTTCCGATACAAAACTTGCCAAAAATATTTCCCAATAGGTCGTCTGTTGATATTGTCCCCGTGATCTCACCAAGAGAAATATTTGCTTGTCTGATATCCATAGCGATTAAATCGGCAGGCAATTTGGTATCCAATCCCAATATGACATTTTGTAAGCTTGATTTTGCTTCTTTCAATAGATTGAGATGCCTTTCATTGGTCACAAATATGCCTGATATGTCAATACCGTTGGTGATTGAAGATTCAAATATTTTTGTTTTTAATTCTTTGATATTGCCTTTGTCTTTGGCAGAAATTTTTATATGGTTTTCGGAAATGGATTCATTCTTATCAGAAAGATCAATCTTATTTGCCACAATTAGGGTAGGGGTATCACCGGTATTTAGTTCCTCCAAATCTTTGATTACTTCATTTTGGGTTAATTGATTTGAATCATAAATGTAGATAATCAACGAAGAATCTTTTATCTTTTGCATTGTTTTTTCGATTCCAAGATTTTCGATACTGTCTTTTGCTTCCCTAATTCCCGCTGTATCTATAAATCTAAAGATTATGCCGTTTATATTTAACTCTTCCTCGATTGTATCTCTGGTTGTACCCTCAATTTCAGATACGATTGCCCTTTCTTCATTCAAAAGAGCATTTAGTAATGTAGATTTGCCTGCATTTGGTCTGCCGACAATTACCGTTGGTACGCCGTTTTTCAAAACATTTCCGTATTTATAAGATTCTATCAGACTTGATACCAGATTCAATATTTCTTTTACTAAGGTTTTTAACTGTGTTCTATCAGCAAATTCTACATCTTCCTCGCTAAAATCCAATTCCAATTCTATTAGTGAAGCAAAATCTACGAGTTTCTCTCTAAGTTTTTTTATTTCTGATGAAAATCCTCCTTTCAGTTGTTTGAGCGCTATATCATGTGATATTTTGGTTTTTGATGCTATCAAATCGGCTACTGCTTCTGCTTGTGACAAATCCATTTTGCCATTCATAAACGCACGCATAGTGAATTCTCCGGCTTGCGCCAGCTTGACCCCATTTCTTAAAAACAGTCTTATTATTTCATTGATTATATATGAAGATCCATGACAGGAAATCTCAACCAGATTTTCTCCTGTATATGATTTTGGGGTTTTGAAAATAGTTACGAGTATTTCATCAATGATATTTTTATTCTCATCGAATAATTTACCATAATGTACGGTATATCCTATTGCTTTTTCAAGGTTTGCGCCCAGAAAAAAGCGATTAGTAATTTCGATTGCTTTATTACCTGAAAGTCTTATCACACCTATCGCACCTGAACCCGGAGGAGTGGATAATGCTACAATGGTATTATCAGATTGTCGTGAGTACAATGTTTATGCTGCTTTGAATTTTACCAGTTTGCTATTATCTATTTTTGACTTTACGTAATCGATATCAACAGTAAGTTCTTTCACGTCTTTTTGTGATGGTATTTCATACATAGCATCTGTCAATATGGTCTCCAAAATAGTTCTCAGCCCTCTTGCGCCCAATTTGAATTCAATAGCTTTCTCTGCTATATATTTGAAAGAATCAGGTGTGATAGTCAGTTTTACACCTTCCATTTCAAATAACGCTTTATATTGTTTTACCAAAGCGTTTTTAGGTTTTGTCAATATTTCAACCAATGCATCTTCATCCAACCTCTCCAAATATGTCAATACCGGCAATCTACCTATTAGTTCAGGAATTAACCCGAAGTTTTTCAAATCTTGATGGGTAACATGGCGTAAAATATTGTCCTCATCGATTTGTTCTTTGGTATCGTGATTAAAGCCTATTTGGCTTTTGTTCATTCTTTTTTCAATAATCTTGTCTATACCTGAAAAAGCTCCGCCCGAGATAAATAGTATGTTTTTTGTATTTACTTTGACAAGTTTTTGCTCGGGATGTTTTCTTCCTCCTTGAGGTGGCACTTGAACTTCAGAACCTTCCAAAATCTTTAGCATTGCCTGTTGCACTCCTTCTCCGGACACATCTCTGGTAATTGATGGATTGTCATTTTTTCTGGCAATTTTATCTATTTCATCGATATAAACAATACCTCTTTCTGCTGCTTCTACGTCAAAATCACAAGCTTGAAGCAGTCTTGACAACATACTTTCTACATCTTCACCTACATATCCCGCTTCGGTAAATACTGTTGCATCGACTATAGTAAAAGGAACGTTAAGGAATTTTGCAATGGTCTTTGCCAGCAAGGTTTTTCCAGTCCCTGTTTCACCAACGAGTATAATATTAGATTTGTCGATTTCAATATCATTATTGTTTTTGTGACGTAATCTTTTGTAGTGATTATGAACTGCTACCGCGATATGTTTTTTTGCTTCTTCTTGACCAATTACATATTGATCCAAAAACTCTTTTATCTGCTTGGGAGTGATGTCAGGAATATCTTTAAACTCACTTATTTGCTTGTCTCCGATTTCCTCATTTACAATTTCAATTGCTTGCTCAACACAAGCATCACAGATATGTCCATCTATTCCTGCAATTAATAGAAGAGTTTCGCTTTTATCTCTTCCACAAAAAGAACATTTTAGCTTTTCTTTAGCCATATGGTATTAAAAATTAATTTATTAAGATTTTTTATTTCTCTTCTTACTGTCAATCAATATTACTTCATCTACCAATCCGTATTTCAGAGCTACATCTGCTTTCATCCAATTATCACGGTCACTATCTTTTTCGATTGTAGCATAAGGTTTTCCTGTATGTTTTGAAAGGATTTCATAAAGTTCTTTTTGTAAATCTTTTATCAAATTATATGATATCTCCATATCGGAAACTTGCCCTTGCATTCCGCCCATAGGTTGGTGAATCATTATTCTACTGTGCTGAAGTGCAGTTCTTTTTCCTTTTTCACCTGCTGCTAACAGTACAGCTCCCATAGATGCGGCAAGACCTGTACAGATAGTTGAAACCTCCGGAGCGATATATTGCATAGTATCGTATATACCCAAACCTGCTATTACAGAGCCTCCGGGGCTATTTATAAACATCTGAACATCTCTATTGGGATCGGCAGATTCAAGAAAAAGCAATTGTGCTTGGATTACATTAGCCACATAATCATTTATAGGAACGCCGAGAAATATTATCCTGTCCATCATTAATCTGGAAAAAACATCCATTCCTACTACGTTCATCTGTCTTTCTTCGATGACCTGCGGAGTGAATCCAAAAATATTTGGAACAGTAGTGTTCATATATTTTTCAATATGCATCTTGCTGAAACCTTTCTCCTTTGTTGCGTATTTCAAAAACTCTTTGCCTAAATCCATAATTTCATGTTGTTAATTATTTTTATAACAATAAACCTAAGGTTTTGTTTATTTTAATAGAAAAACCTTATATCTTTAGAAAAACAGATGTATAAATCATCTAATTTCCAAATTATTCACATGTGATTTGAACTTTCTAGTAAAATCTGTGAATAAAACTAATGCAGTAAAAAAATGCTATTCCTCTTCCTGGCTTTGTGTCTCTTCAACTTTCTGTTTATTGTATTTTTGTACTAATTTCAAAAAGTCATCCCAAGTTATTTTTTCTGATACTTTCGTGACAGTTTTAGCGACTTCACCGAATATCTTATCAATGAACATTTCATTGTAAGTATTATTGACGAGTTTTTCGTCTTGTATCATGTATTCCATTATTTGAGAAAGTAATTCTTGGTTTCCTCCTACCATTTGCCTTGCTTGTGACTCAAGTTTTCTGGACAACTCTTCTTTAGTAACTTCTACATCGTATTTTTTTATCAGCTTATCAACAATAGACTGCCAATTCAAATCTTTGTAAACATCGTCCATACTATTATCTACTTCCTCCTCTGTTTTGTCAGGATATTGTTCTTTTATCCACCTTTTTACATACTCTTTATTGACAGGAAGTTCATTGATTTCTTTTAACTTTTCGGCGATTTCTAATTGTAAGAATTTTTCACTTTCCGAATCATAATGTTTTTTGAAATCATCAGTAATCAATTTAATATAGTCCTCTTCGCTTTTTATATTGGGGAAATTTTGTTCTTCAAAAAACTCAGGTGTTAATTCAGCCGGAACAAACTTTTCTGAAGCAATTATTTTACCTTTAAACATATTTCCAATGCCAATATCTTCCCCCTCCTCAAAATCATTTTCGTCTATATTTAGTAAATAATCTCTTACCTTTTTATCATCAGCATCAGCCAATAATTTATATACATCAAATGTAAATTCGCTATCTTTTTTCAATTTAAGTACAGAATCTTTATATTCATCGCTCAATTCTGCGATTTTAATTGAAAATTCAGTGTTGTAGCCGTCTTTTTTAATATTATCACCATCCAATTCATCAGCCTTAACTGTTATGAATGTGTCCTCGTCAAAATCTCCATCATATGGTTCGTATTTACCGTATTGATTTTTAAATCTATCCAATTGCTCATCAATGATTTTTTGGTCTATTTCTATGTCATAGCTGGTATATGAATCTTCTTCGGAAATACCCTTGATTTCATAATCCGGCTTTTTGTGTAAATCAAAAGAAACTTCGATGTCATCTACTTTATTTATATTTATATCCAAAGGTTTTTGGTTTTCAACAGCAATAGGAGACAACATCAACTCTATACCTTCATCTTTGAGATATTTACTTAGAGCTTCATCGATTTTTTTATTGATTACATCAGCCAAAATCTGATTTCCAAAAGTTCTGCGCAAAAAGCCCATTGGAGTCTTCCCTTTTCTAAAGCCCTTGAAGACTGTTTCATTTCTCTTTTTCTTGAGTTGTTTATCAACTTCATTGATAAAATCATCTTTTGAGAGCTTTATGGTAAGCTCGAATCTATTATCATCGATATAATTTGTTTTGAATTCCATATTTATTTGAATTAATTTATTTTTTTTATAAATAATCTAGATGATTTTTTAGAGAAAAAGTATTTTAATTGATTGAATACAATTTCATAAAATTTATATCTATAAACTAAAACAGGAGAGCAAATACTCTCCTGTCTTGTTTGTGCGGGTGAAGGGACTCGAACCCCCACACCTCGCGGCACTAGATCCTAAGTCTAGCGTGTCTACCAATTTCACCACACCCGCATTTTCGCTGTTTAAAACAACATTTATTTCAAAAGAGTTGCAAAGATACACTCTTTTATTAAAAATAAAATAATATTGAGAAAATATTATATACATTTAATGAAAAATTGTAATTTAGATTTTATTTTAATAATATTTGTGGTCGTTTTGTAAAAATTGTAAACAAGACGAAGTGATTTTGGATTAATATTTTTAAATATCAAAATGAGCTATAGTGGGTAAAAGTGAATTTCCAATGACTCCTGAAGAAGTCAAAATTATAAGGGATGACTACAATGCTTTCATTGAAAGTATAGATCCCCCTTTGAATGATGAGGACTTCAAGATGGTAGATGAAGCATTTAATCTTGCTGTTGAAGCGCATAAATTTCAGAGGAGGAAGTCAGGCGAACCATATATACACCACCCACTTGAAGTAACAAGGATTTGCTATCACGAAATTGGTTTGGGACCGACTTCGTTAACTTGTGCTCTATTGCACGATGTAGTTGAGGATACAGAGGTAGAATTGGATGAATTGAAATATAGATTCGGGACAAAAGTAGCAATGATTGTTGATGGTTTGACTAAATTGGATGGGTCGTATAATGTTCAATCACCACAGGCTGAAAATTATAAAAAAGTTCTTAGTACCTTAGTTTATGATGTGAGGGTGGTTTTAATAAAGATGGCCGATCGACTTCATAATCTTAGGACTATCGGGTCTATGCCAAGACATAAGCAGCTTAGGATAGCGGCTGAAACAAGTTATATTTATGTGCCATTGGCTCATAGGCTTGGATTGTATAATATAAAGAAAGAGTTTGAAGATATTATATTTAAAATATCGGAAGAAAAAAAATATAATGAAATTAGGGATAAATTACAAGAATCCCAACAGCAAAGGGATAAATATATCTCTGAATTTATATCACCTTTGAAAGACAAATTATTGGAATTGAATGTTCCATATAGAGTTCTCGGAAGGCCAAAATCAATTTCGTCTATTTATAATAAAATCAAAAATAAAAATGTCACTTTTGATGAGATATACGATTTGTTTGCTGTAAGAATTATAGTTGATGTCCCAAGAGATAAAGAGAAAAGCTATTGCTGGCAAGTGTATTCTCTGATTACGGATGTTTATACACCAATTCCGGAAAGGCTTAAAGATTGGGTTACAAACCCCAAAAGTAATGGGTATGAATCATTGCATACAACCATAATAGGACCACAAGGGAAATTTGTGGAAATACAAATACGCACCGAGAGGATGGATGAAATTGCTGAAAAAGGTTTTGCAGCACATTGGAAGTACAAAGGGAATGAGAATAGAATTGACGTTTATGATCGCTGGTTGGACAATATACGCGAATTATTGGATGACGACAGTTCTTCCGATGCTTTAGAGTTTATCAGTGATTTTAAAACTAATTTGTTCAAAGAAGAAATATACGCTTTTACGCCAAAGGGAGATATGAGAATATTTCCTAAAGGCGCCACAGCTTTGGATTTTGCATTTGACATACATAGTGATGTGGGATATCATGCCGTAGCGATTAAGGTCAATAATAAGCTTGTGCCGATGGGGTATAAGTTGGTTAATGGAGATAAGGTGTCTGTGATGACCGGCAAGAACCAAAAACCAAATGAAAACTGGTTGAAATTGGTTGTTACGGGGAAAGCTAAGTCCAAAATCAGATCTGCAGTAAAAGAAGAAAAAAGGAAGCAAGGAGAATTTGGCAAAGAGACATTACAAAGAAAGTTGAAAAATCTTAAAGTCAGCTTTGACCTCAATGTCGATATGTTAGTCAAATTTTATAATTTCAAATCAAGACCTGATTTATTTTATGCTATTTCAAATGATAGGGTGGACTTGAGTAAATTAAAGTCATTCAAAGTGGTAGGACGAAAATTGGTGAAAGAAACTCAAGCCAAAACAATAATTGATAACTCATCCTCAATGGAAGAGAATGCAGAGGCAAAAAGTGACGAACAAAATTCAAATCCTGTTGTTTACATAAATGGAGAGCCCGGTGAAAAGTATGATTATAGTTTTGCAAATTGTTGTAATCCTATTCAAGGAGATGATATTTTTGGTTTTATAGGGTCAGGATCAGGACTTAAAATACATAGATCTAATTGCCCTAATGCGACACACCTTTTAGCTAATTACGGCTATAGAATTGTGAAAGCTCAATGGGGATCAAATACAAACGCCAATTTTGTTGTGGATTTGCTTATAATTGGAATTGATAGTGGGCAGGGGGTAATAAAAAGAATTGTTGATAAATTATCAGAAGAAATTGGAGTGAATATCAGAACATTTAGCATAAATGGTGATGAAGGGTATTATGAAGGGAAGATAAGTGTTTTTGTGAAAAATAATAATCAAGTAAATCTAATAATTAGAAAATTAAAAGAAATAAATGGAATTAATTCCGTTGAAAGGATAGAAAAATAAAGTACTATGACAAATAAAATGGAACACGATATCAATAGCGTTAAAAAGAAGTTTAAAGAATATCTTGTCGAAAATGAATTTAGAAAAACCCCTGAAAGATTTGCCATTTTGGAAGAAATTTACAACAGAGAAGATCATTTTGATGCTGAAGACTTGTATATCCAAATGAAAACAAAAAACTATAGAGTTAGTAGAGCCACGGTATATAATACTTTAGAGCTTTTGGTGGACTGCCAATTGGTAAGCAAGCAACAATTTGGGAAGAATACTACTCAATATGAAAAGTCTTTAGGATACAAAAAACACGATCATTTGGTCTGCGAAAATTGTGGGAAAGTTATTGAGTTTTGTGACCCGCGTTTGGAGCAAACAAGAGAGTTTGTCGAGAAGTCACAAAATTTCAAAGTTTTGCGTCATAATATTGTCTTTTATGGTATTTGTAGCGAATGTAACTCTGATTTTGAACAATAATAATTTATTAATTTTTCTTGAAATAAAACAAAATGAAAGTTGATGTAATAGTAGGCTTGCAATGGGGGGATGAAGGTAAGGGCAAAATAGTTGATTATCTTGCTCCAAAATATGATATGGTTGCCAGATTCCAAGGTGGTCCGAATGCAGGACATACAATAAAGTTTGATGGCAAAAAATTTGTTCTTCACATAATGCCATCAGGTATTTTTCACGACAATCTAATTAATCTCATTGGGAATGGTGTAGTAATAGATCCGGCTATCTTAATGAAAGAGATTTCTCAGTTGGAAGAAAGTGGATTTGAGGTGATGCCAAAATTGCTGATTTCTAAAAAAGCCCATTTGATATTACCCACTCATAAGTATATTGATGCAGCTAGTGAATATTCAAAAGGTAAAATGAAAATAGGTTCAACTTTGAAAGGAATAGGACCGGCATATATGGATAAGACAGGAAGGAATGGATTGAGAGTAGGTGATCTGTTTATGGATAATTTTAAAGAGCGATTTTTAGCTATTAAAGAAAAGCATTTGAAATTTCTTCATCAGTTTGATGCACTGCCAAAATTTGATATTGAAGCAGAAGAAAGGAAGTTTTTTGAAAGTATTGAGCTATTAAAAAAATATAAAATAGTAGATGGGGAGTATTTTATCAATGAATTTTTAGATTCAGGTAAGAGGGTTCTGGCAGAAGGAGCTCAGGGAACGATGTTGGATATAAACCATGGCACTTATCCCTATGTAACATCTTCCAATACTATAACTGCCGGAGTTTCTATAGGTCTGGGAATCGCACCATCAAGAATAGACAGGGTGATTGGAATAGTGAAAGCTTATACAACAAGGGTAGGAAGTGGGCCATTTCCCACAGAATTATTGGATGAAGTAGGGGAGAGGCTAAGAGTTGAAGGCAATGAATATGGTGCTACAACAGGTAGAAATAGAAGGTGTGGATGGATTGATATCCCTCAATTAAAATATGCAATAATGATTAATGGAGTTACAGATATCGCATTAACTAAGCTAGATGTTTTGAGTGGATTCAACCCGATTAAAATATGCGATGCATATGAATTGGACAATGGAGGTAAAACAACAAAACTTCCTTATGATTTAGATAATGAAAAAATAAAACCCATATATGTGGATCATAAAGGTTGGAGTGAAGATATATCTAAAGCTAAATCAATAGAAGAACTACCCCTGATTCCACAAGAATATATCAAAAAATTGGAGAGAGACTTACAAACGCCAATTTCATTTGTTTCAGTAGGTCCGGAAAGATCAGCTTTGATAATTGTGTGATTAATATAGAAATTATTTAATAAACTTCAAAAAAAGTTTTGTTAATTAAAAATACAATTATATCTTTGCAACCGCTTTTGAAATCCAATATAGATTGGATTGATATTTTTGCAAGTTTGGTGAGGTGGGTGAGTGGCTGAAACCACCGGTTTGCTAAACCGGCGTACGGGTAACACTGTACC
>JALVEE010000146.1 GCA_027008645.1 Saprospiraceae bacterium | reverse complement strand
TTTGAATTTTATTGCTCTTAACCATTCATCTCTAACTGAAAAGTCTATTAAAATATTTAAGAATGTAAATGATAAATATGTTTATAGTCAGGAGTTAAAAGCTGATACTTTTACAAGCAAAACCATATTTGCCTTCGCAATGAATATATCCAATGGCTATTTGTATGCAGGATATTACGACTATGTTTACAACGGAAATCGAGGTGAAGTTTATCAATACGCACTAAATGGAAATACCTGGAAATTTCGGAGAAAAATAAAACCACAGTATCCTGATACTACTTTTATGCATTTCGGTGAGACAATCTCTGTATCCGGAAATCGGTTGGCTGTAGGTTCGGATTATGATTTCACCTATGGGTCAGTCAAAGGTGCCGCATATGTATTTGATGTGGTTGCACGCACTTTATTGGTTGACACCATTTGTGAAGGAGACGAGTATTTTTTTCAGGACAAAACCCTCAATACTACGGGACATTATACCGATACGCTTTTGACTGCGTATAACATGGATAGTATTGTTAGTTTGGATCTTACAGTTATCCCTCAAGTAGAAATTTTGCTGGATACTGTTTTATGCAATGGCAAATCTATTTTGCTTAAAGACTCACTTATAACCGAATCCGGATATTACGAAATATTTTTTAATAAGATCAAAGATTGTGAAAGTGTCATTAGAGCCAATATCAGATTTGATTCTTTAGAGATAATCGATTCCATTTTACCTGATTTTGGCTGTAATCCGGGATCTATCAGTCTTGATATTTTGGGCAATAATCCACCATATACCTTTAAATGGGAAAATGGGGACAAGACTAAAAACAGAACCGATTTAAATGCAGGTGAATATAATGTCTCTATAATTTCACGCGACAAC
Organism: Saprospiraceae bacterium; assembly: GCA_027008645.1. GTDB lineage: Bacteria > Bacteroidota > Bacteroidia > Chitinophagales > Saprospiraceae > JADJGA01. The sequence goes on along the minus strand of JALVEE010000146.1, from coordinate 2,430 downwards.
TGTGAATATAATTCAACCTACAAAGTGCCTGAGAAATCGCAATTAGCAATAATTCCCAACGCTTTTTTCCCTGATGGGACAGAAGAAATCAATAAAGATTTTCACATATTCCTGTCAGATACGGCTATGGTACGAATCGTATCAACTGAAATATTTGACAGGTGGGGTGAAAAAGTGTTTTCTTCGAGTGGAAATAATTTTTGGCATGGTAGATTTAGAGGAAAAGAAATGCCTCCGGGAGTATATCTATATAGAATTATAATAGATTCACCCTGTGGAAAAGTTATAAAAAAAGGACAAATAGCCCTTTTGAGGTAGTGGAAACTGTTATTTTTTAATATAATTCCACAGTATTTGCGAGAAAGTATAGCTTATGAATCAACATTTTAATTATTTCTTCGTTGAAATTATATGCGCTTTTTGAAATCATAAAAAATATTCTGAAATGAAATCACAATTATTTACTCTGATATTTTTATTTTTTTCATCTGTTTTTTACGCACAAATCGATATCAAATTTGAGACTATTCTTGAAAATGGGAAACAAGATGAATCAGCTCATTTATTCTTTTTTGACGATTATTTTGTATGCATAAGTTACTCTTTGGAAGATAGCATACTTCAAACACCAAATGTAAATGAGAAAGTCTTTATTTTCAGAAAGCTGGATTATAATGGAAATATTATATCAATTAAAAAATTTCAACATGACACTATTTCTATAAAATCATACAATACAATTGAATCACTAGAGATTTATCCGATTTTTTACAAAAATAAATTTGTGATTTTCACAGAAGGAAATGCTGAAGATAAACATGAATGCAATTTTGGAGAATATGGAAGCGAACCGATAAGTGTTTATACTTTTGATGAGAATTTTAACTTTATATCAAAGTCCTCACTGTGTTATCCAATTACAATGGCCATAAACAGATTTAAACAAATAGGGAATCGTGTATTTTTTACAGGCTTTCTTGCAGGAAATAATTGGTTGACACCGGCTATTCTCAGTTATAATCTAATAACCAAAGAAACTTCAGAAAACTATTATGATGGCTACGGTATCATTAAGGATATTATCATTACAAATAGTGGATACGAATTTTTTGGTTTTAAGTTTTTCCCTCAATGTTTAGGCACTTGCGTTACCAATTCATTCATGGGAAACAATTGGCTCTGTAAAACGGATTATAATCTAAACTTAACACATTCTCATGAGTTTAAATTTGTAAATAGAATGATTCCATTTAGATTTGAGAAAACAGGAGGTACAGATAATGACTATTTGATGTTTTTTAAAAGAGACAATTATCACACCAGTGGCTTTTATAGATACAAAAGCGGAAGTCTGGTATTCACAAATATTGATAAATCCTATAATAATTTAATTAATTACTTCAAGGATGATAACTCAAATATTTATCTTATAAGAAAGCATGACAAGAATAAAACGTGTTATATTGAAGCTACAAGAAATGAAAAAACTATTTGGAAATACAATATAGCAGACTATTTAGTTGATAATGCTAAAGTCATTAAACACAAAGATACTTACTATCTTACAACATTAAGTTCTTACCCAAGAACCCTAACTATAAAAGCATTAACCATTAATTGATAACAAAATCCAAAACAAAATGAAAAAGATTTATTTGTCTCTCATATATTCATTCATCACATTTTTTATTTTTGGTCAAGATACCATTTTGAACTATACCAAAATAATGGATTTAGAAAATGATTTAAAAAGCTATCGTTATTTAGACAACTATTCTGCAATAATAAAAACTCCTGACGGTGGATCATTAATATATTTTTTAGATAATCTACCCCAAAGGTACAAAGCATATCTTGTAAAAACAGATAAATGTATGCAGATACAGTGGTCAAAATTAATAAAACCTGATGATGCAGATAATAGTTTTTCATTTTATGGTATGTATATAAGTGAAGCTAAAAATAGTGTTATTTTGATGAGCAGAGGATTTAAGGATAAATACATAGGACGTATTTTTGAGTTAGATCTAAATAACGGTAATATAAGTAAAACATGGGAATACCCCAAAGGATATAAAACATACTGGATGTACAATTTTAGAAAAAAAGGTGATAATCTATACTTCACAAATAAACATAACAGGAGCTTTTCCAGAACTGACAAAGATTTTATCGAAAATTTATACTGTGAATCCAGAGATACTTTTATTGACAATGACAACCTTTCACTTTCTTCCGATTTTTATTTAACTGACTCAAATGCGGTAAACATAACAGAAAAGTATTATTCAAGAAATGACTCGACATTGTATTATTATTTTATTGAAGTAATGGATTTGGAGTGCAATAGAATTTGGAATAAAAGATTTATTACACCATATTATGGTGGTCGCCTAAAGTTCGAAATAGGTAATAATTCAATTTACATCT
>JALVEE010000145.1 GCA_027008645.1 Saprospiraceae bacterium | reverse complement strand
GCTAAAGCGATTTGTTATGGTAATAATATTCCTTTGATAGGAGTGAATACTTTAGAATCCCTAGCTTTAGCCAGCAATAGAGGTATAGAAGAGAAATATTTGTTATGTTCTATGATAGATGCAAGAAGGATGGAGGTGTACGCTTCATTGTTTTACCCTAATATGCAAGCAATCTTCATAAATAAGCCTATAATATTGGATAGTAAAACTTTTTCGGAGTATTTAGATGAGGGCTATAAAATTATTTTTTCAGGTAATGGTGCAGATAAATCCAAAGAACTGTTTCAAAATTTGAATACTGAATATTCTGATATCGTATGTACAGCAAAATCGTTAATAAATATTGCATTTAATAAGTATCTTAATAAAGATTTTGAAGACATAGCATATTTTTCTCCCAATTATGTTAAGCCACCTAACATTACAAAACCAAATGTTAAACAACTGTGAACAAACAATCTATTTGCTTTAAATTAGTTTCTTTTTTATAAGAAAAATAAATATGTAATAAATTTCAAAGCAAAATAGGGTCGAAATTAAAAGTTGGTACGGTTTATGTTATATGTAGAGCATATTAGTCAACTTTTAATAATAGATAATTATGAGAGACAAAAAGAACGAAACTGTAATACTGAAAAAAGGTGGTAAAGAAATTTTATTGGATTATGCTGATTTGAGAAAAGCGGTATTGGTCCTTAGAGCGGTTAATCACCAGTTGAGACAAAGGATTATTGATCTTTTGGAAGAAAGTGAAGGAATAACCGTTACCGATATTTATATCAAACTTAGACTTGAGCAATCGGTCGCTTCACAACATCTTGCCATTTTGAGAAGAGCAGGCGTTGTAAGAACTGAAAGAAACGGTAAATTTATTTATTATTCTTTGGACAAAGACAGGCTAAAACAAATAGACAAATTGGTCTCTGATTTAGCCGGCTAGGTTTCAGTACTACAGAAAAAATATATCTGGCTTGCCATTATTATACAGTTGTGGATACTATTGGCAAGCTGTTTATTTTTTCAAAATCTATTGTTTCTAAGTGAATCTATTGTGAAAATTCCATGAAGAATTACTAGTTTTTTACAAATTATGTTTTTTTTTAATATATTATTTGGATATATTAAAAAAATGTATCATATTTGCACCGAGGTTACTACAAAATGTCTCAAAATTTAAGAAAACTACAAAGATTTTGGAATGAAAAAGACTAAGGTACTATTAGACGTCGGTAAGCTACAGTATGCTGTTGAGCTTACTCGAGCACTTGCGCATCCTTTGAGGATGAAAATACTTGAATTTATTGATAGGAATGGTGATATTAATGTAAATAATATTTATCGTGCATTACAGTTGGAGCAATCGATTACTTCGCATCATCTCAGGATTTTGAGAAATGCGGATGTCGTAAGTTCAAAAAAGGATGGAAAATTGATGATTTATTCTATTAATTATGATGTTGTAGGCAAAGCGGTGAATGCAGTAAATAATTTTTTAGGAAAATAAAGAATTGAGTTCTTTTTGCACATTTTATTATTGATCCCCGAACCGATTAATAATTCCCATGTTTTGAATATTTTTATTCAATACATATTTTGTTGTGCGATATAGTAATCTCTCTTACATAATTCCCTGTTATTTGGCCAACATAGTTTTTCTTTTTTTACCATATTAACTCATGGTTCCGGCTATATTTATGTTTATCCCGGACTCGGGATGCTAGTGCTCTGCGCAGAAAATAACTATACATATATACTTGTTCTTTTTTATTTATACTTCGTTGAAGAACCTCGCAAATAGCTACGGCTATTCACGAGAACCTTCGTCTTGTCTAAATAAAAAATTACTGCGTCTAATATGCACACTTATTTCTTGCGCAGAGCACTATACTCATCTTTTTGCGATGGCTTTGTTTATCCTTTTGATCAATAAAGGGCCCTCATAAACAAATCCTGTAAATACTTGTATCAGGTCGGCGCCTGCATCTAATTTTTCGATAGCATCCTTAGGTCTTGAAATTCCTCCTACTCCTATAATTTTTTTATCATCAGATAGGTTTTTTCTGAGATATTTGATTATTTCAGTACTTTTTTTAGTTAGTGGCTTACCGCTTAAACCTCCATTTCCGATATTTTTCAATTCATTTTCACTCGTGGTTAAATCGTTTCTTTCTATAGTGGTATTTGTTGCAATAAGCCCTGATAGACCTGTACTATTAGCAATATCTATAATATCGTCTAATTGCGATAAGTTTAAATCAGGAGCTATTTTAAGGAAAATTGGTTTGGGGTGATGTTTATTATTATTTAGATCTAATAATCTATTTATCAACTTTGTGAGTGGTTCTTTGTCTTGCAATTTTCGCAAATTTGGAGTATTTGGTGATGAAACATTGATGACAAAATAATCCACATATGGAAAAAGCTTATTGAATGATATCGTATAATCGCGATTAGCTTCTTCAATCGGAGTCACCTTATTTTTACCGATGTTACCACCGATAATAAGATTTTTATTCTTCCTTTTTTTGAGTTTTTTGATTGCGGCATCTACTCCGTGATTGTTAAATCCCATTCTATTGATTAGAGCATTGTCTTTTTTTAATCTGAAAAGTCTGGGTTTAGGATTTCCATCTTGGGCTAATGGAGTAACTGTTCCTATCTCGATGAAGCCAAATCCCAAAAGACCTAATTCTTCATAAGCATCTGCATCTTTGTCAAATCCTGCAGCTAAGCCTACAGGATTATGGAACTCCAAGCCTGCAACATTTGTTTTTAGTTTTTCCGATTTGTATTCAAATATACTTTTTATCAATAATTTTGTAGGATAGAATTTTCCAAAAACAACAAGGGTTTTTAATGCGATTTTATGTGCGTTTTCGGGATTAAAAAGAAAAAACAAAGGTCTAACAAAAGTTTTGTATATCATTATTTATTTATTGAAGCGGTTAGCAGATCCCGGACTTTAGTTTTTCAATATCTCTCACTAATAAGCGATGTCTGTCAAATGTAATAATTCCTTGATTTTTTAGAATATTTAAAACAGTAGTAACTGTTTGTCTGGAAGTTGATGTCAGGTTTGCAATTTCTTGATGAGTCATAAATTGCCGGAGTACAATCTCATATCCTACTTTTTTACCTTTTTTATCAATTAGTTTTAATAGATAATCGATTATTCTGGTTTTTGAATCTTTGAACACGATAGATTCCAATCTTTCATCCAAAGCTATGTTTCTTTCTCCTAATAATTTTATAAAAAACCAAGCCAAATCTTTATCATTCTTTGCAATTTCCTTAAGATTTGATATATTTATTTTTTGAAT
>JALVEE010000144.1 GCA_027008645.1 Saprospiraceae bacterium | reverse complement strand
CTGAATAGCCCAAAATAGGTATATCTCTAACCTCTGCTTTGGACAATGCATATACATCAAGATATTTCATTGTGATAAAAAAATCAAGTAAGCCCCTGTGATTCGATACATACAATGATGGTTTATCATTTTGCTTTCCTTCAATCTTATCAAGAAAACCCAAAATAGGATTCATTATAATCAAAAATAATCTTCTCAACTTGAAGCCCTTTTCAGGAGTGTGTTTTATGACAGTTTTAATACCGATGATATATATCAATAGCATTACAACCATTAAAAGGATCATAAAAAGCATTCTCAAACCACCACAGAAATACTTAATCACAATCATATTCTACTTTTATCTTTGTTGTATTGCTCTAAAATCATCCCGTCTGACAGTCCCATTTTAGGCACAAAAATCTCATTGATACCGGCAATCTTCATTATCCTTATATATATTTCAGAAGCAGGAATAATTACATCAGCCCTATCCGGTTTTAGTCTAAGTTTATCAACTCGTTCTTGCAAAGAAAACTCCTTCAAATATTTATATGTATCTTCGATTTCTTTAAGTAAAATCGATTCCAAATATCTTTTCCTTGCCAATTGGGATATTTTATTGATATTTCCGCCTGTACCAATAGCTGACATTTGACCGCATTGATAAATATTTTGCACGATCCAATCTTCAATTTCACTCCAAATATTCTTTTTGACCTTATTTTTTAATAATCTCAAAGTCCCGATTTTAAAAGATTTTGATTTTTTCTTTTCCCCATTTGCAAAAACAGTCAATTCGGTACTACCACCACCAACATCAATCAATAAAAAAGGTCTTGTTTTAACCAATCCGGAAATATTAAAGGAAGTAAAAATCAATTCTGCTTCTCTGTTCCCATCGATTATTTTCAGATCCAGTTTTGTTTTATCTTTAATCCTCTTTACAATAACATCTCGATTTTTTGCTTCACGCATAGCAGAAGTGGCATAAGCTTCAATATTGTCAATATCATATGCTTTAGCCAAAAGTCTAAAACCTTTCAGACTATATATAAATTTTTTTACTTTTTCCTTGCTGATAATCCCTTTATCGAAAACATCTTCCCCCAATCTCAGAGGAACTCTTACCAATTGAATATGCTTAACTACATCGTGTCCATCCCTTGATACTACGTACCCAATGAGCATTCTTCCGGCATTAGTCCCTATATCAATAGCAGCGTAATACTTTCTCTTCATACTAAAAATTTACGCAAATATAAGAAGTTTCCCATTTTTATAGTAAATTTGACGTTTTGAAATAAAGCAATTCTCATATCATTTATAAATCAAACTATAATGAAAGTAAATGTAAATTCAGAAATAAATGAATTGAAAAAAGTAATAATCCATCATCCGGATGAAGGTCTATCGAGGATTTCCCCCAGAAAAGCAGAGGAACTCCTCTTTGATGACATTATATATTTGCCTTTGATGCAAAAAGAACACAAGGTATTCTCAGATGTCCTTAGATTATTTTTAGGGAAAAACAATGTTATAGATACTGAAAAATTATTGGAAGAAGCCTTGGATTATTCTTCAATTTTCAAGGAAAAATTGGTAAATGACATCATTAAATTTGAAGAATTGCCCAATAAATACAAGGCTATTATGCTTGAAATGAGCAATAATAGATTAAAAGATTTATTGATTACCGGTTATTATAAAAAAGATCACCAGTATCTGTTTGATGCTATTCCAAATTTTATTTTTACACGTGATATAGCTGTGACGATTAAGGATTATATTCTGATTACAAAAGCGTCTAAAGAAGCAAGACACAGAGAAAATCTTTTGACGAGATTTATTTTTAAGTCACATCCGATGTTTTTGGAAACCAGAAAAGAGAAAAAAATCATCGACCTTAATAAAATCAATCAATTTCCTCCTTCAAAAAAGGGTGAACCGGCATCACTTGAAGGTGGAGATGTCATGATAATCAATAAAGATTATTTGCTGATAGGACAAAGTGAGAGGACATCTGCACATGCTATAAATCTACTGAAAGATTATTTATTTAAAAAAGGAGTAATTGATAACGTTGTTGAGGTCGTAATCCCCAGAGAAAGAAATTTTATGCATTTGGATACCTTATTTACGCAGATAGACAAAAATGACATTGTTGCATTTAAGCCTATTATATATGACGGAATGGGCTCATATGTTAAAGTTTACAATAAATCCGGAAAAATCACAGAATATTCCTCTGTAAAAGAATTATTCTTAAAAGAGATCAATCCTAAAATGAGATTTATTTTCGGAGGTAAAGGAGAGTATCCTTACCAAGAAAGAGAGCAGTGGACGGATGGATGTAATCTTGTAAGTTTGAAACCCGGAGTTGCCATTACTTATGATAGAAACAGTAAGACAGCTGAGGCATTGGAAGACACCGGTTATACTATTCTAAAAGCTGAGGATTTGATCAAAAGAGCGAAATCTAAAAAGTTTGATATAAGGAAAATAGAAAAAACAATTATCACTTTACCTTCTACCGAATTGTCCAGAGGGAGAGGTGGTTCTCATTGTATGACATGTCCGATATTAAGAAAATAGCTATGTATTCATTCAAGTACAAACACAGAATCAGATATGCTGACACCGATCAAATGGGATATGCATACTACGGCAATTACCCAAAATATTATGAAATTGGGAGAGTTGAACTAATCAGATCTTTGGGGTTTTCTTATAAAAGCCTTGAGACGGAATTGGGTATTATGCTTCCCGTAGTTAGTTTGGAGGCTAGGTACATAAGGCCGGCATTTTATGACGATGAGCTTATTATTGAAACTCAACTAAAAGAAATGCCAAGTAAAATGATTACATTTCATCATTTAATCTACAATGAAAGCCAAGAGTTAATAAATAAAGGAATAGTCAAACTTTTTTTCATTGATATGAAATCAAATGTGAGAGTTTCTGCTCCACAAATACTATTGGATAATCTAAAACCGTATTTTGAGTAATTATTTTGAAAATAAGTGGTATGAGTTTTTGGAACTTCCCGGAATAAAAAACGCAATAGACTGGGCAAAAAGAACGACTTTACCCGGTTTTGATGGTGTCTCTATTTATCATTCATTGACATTTGTGTACAAAGAGGCTTTGAAAGATGACATAATGATGCGTGCAAAAGCAATGTCGTTTAGTTTTTTTCTGGCTATTTTCCCCGGAATTATATTCTTACTAACATTATTACCTTATCTACCCTTTACCGAATATTATGTAGAGACTTGGAAATCATCTCTGAGCAATCTTTTGCCTAAGCAGGCAGAGCAATATATTTTTGGTATGATGGATAGTTTGGGCTTAAAAACAAGGGTAGGCTCTCAGATTATTTCTGTGTTTTTGATGCTTTATTTTACATCAAACGGAGTATCTTCCATGTTGGCAAGTTTCAGCAAATCATACAAAGCTACTTATAAAAGCAGGAATTATTTTCAACACAAATTAAGGGCATTAGAAATCACTTTTTTACTCTTCATTCTCCTTATTTTGGCTACCGGTCTAGTTATTTTGGGTAATACTTGGCTTGAACTGTTATTCGACAAATTAAGCCTCAGCAGTTTTTATATTATCACAATAGAGATATTAAGATGGATAGTGGTTGTATTCCTATTTTACTCTATAATATCGATGCTGTATAGATATGGCCCAGCGATGAAAAAGAAAATAAAATTCATGAGCCCGGGAGCAGGAGTTGCTACTTTCTTGGCAATTGTTAGTTCGATAGGTTTCTCGTATTATGTAAATAATTTTAGTCGCTACAATGAGATTTACGGCTCTTTGGGTGCAATTATCATAACCATGGTTTGGATAGAGATAAACTCAATGGCTCTTATAGTAGGGTACGAATTGAATGCGAGCATTGCAGTCAATAGAGATCTGGGGTTAAAAGTGGATTCCAATAAAAATAGATCTTTTAAAACACCTGATTCTAAACAATAACACGAAAAAATGAAATACACCTTATACACCTACTTTTGCCAAAAATTAAAAATAATTGTGTAACTTTGCAACATATTCCTGTGTATTATCATCATTAACCATAATTAGTCGCTTCAACATGATAGTTTGAAGTGGTTGGTGTTATCGGTTTATTATTACAAAACAATTTAATTCAAAATATATGGCTTCAAGAAAATCTGCAAATAATGTTATATCACTAGCGATAATCGCTATTGTTCTTTTACTTGGGACAACCGGTTATTTATGGGTTCAGAATAATAATCTCAAAAATAAATTGGCTAAATACGATACTGAAATCAAAGTATTTACCCAAACTCAAGCAAAACTTGAGAAAGATTACAACCTGGCCATTGCCAGTTTAGACGAACTGAAAAGTGATAATTTAGAACTCAATAAATTAATAGAGGAGCAAAAAGCCGAATTGACAGCGCAAAAGAATAAAATAAGTTCGCTGATATGGAAATCCAAAAAACTAAAAGAAGCAAAACTTGAGATAAGCAATCTTAAAAATCAAGCATTGGCATATATTCAGCAGATACAAGACCTCAAAGAACAAAATACAGTATTGACAGATGCAAATCAAAAACTTCAAAAGGACAAAAGCGAGTTGTACGACAAACTTACTGTCAGCTCTTCGAGATTGGCACAAAAAGAAAGTGAGAATGACTCTTTGCTAACAGTCAAACAAAAATTGGAAAAAGATAAGAACAAGCTATTGTTTAAGACAAACAAAGCTTCTGTAATACATGTAAATGATTTGGAAGTAAAAGGGTATAAGTTAAAAAGCAACGGAAAGTACGCAAGAAGAAGAAGAGTTAAAAATATAGATTTGCTCAAAATCTGTTTTAAAATGAACAAAAATGAAATTGCAGATATTGGTGAAGAAATATTTTTCGTCAGATTAATAGCTCCTGATGGCAATACTGTTTACGAAGAAAAAGCCGGTTCAGGCATACTTACAAAATCAGTTGACGGCACACAAATGAAATACACAAAAAAATACAATGTTGATTACTCTGCAACAGATGAAGATATATGCCTAATACTCAACAAAGACTTCCCTTTGGTAAAAGGCAGATACAAAGTAGAGATTTACAATAAAGGCTATTTGGCAGGCAAAGACAGTTTTAAGTTGAGATAGTATTATTTTTTCAACCACTCTTTTAGCTCATCTGCATCCTTGATATTCAGGCAATTTGTTTTCAGAAGCAATCCCTTTTGTGCCATCAATACTCCATATTTGATATAATCAACTTCGTATTTATTGTGTGCATCGGGATTAATGCTTATTTTGACCCCATAATCTTGAGCTTTTTGTAGCCATGCCCAATCGATATCAAGCCTGTGAGGATTAGCATTTAATTCTACAGCCACATCATTTTCAGAACATGCTTTGAAAATCTTATCATAATCCAAGGGATACCCCTCGCGGGCATTCAATATTCTTCCTGTCATATGTCCAAGTATTTTTGAATATGGATTGTTTATCGCAGCCAATAATCTGTTGGTTGCTTTTTCTTTGTCCATTCTCAAAACAGAATGAACGGAAGCTATCACCAAATCAAATCGCTCTAAAATATCGTCATCATAATCCAAACTACCATCGATTAAAATATCACTTTCTATACCGGAAAATATCGTAAAATCATCAATTCTGTTATTCGCTTTTTCAATATCCTCAAGATAATAATCAATTTGATCTACTCTTAGCCCGTTTGCGTAAAAGGCAGATTTGGAATGGTCGGACAACACCATATATTCGTATCCTTTTTCCTTAAAATGCTTTGCCAGCTCCAAAACCGTATTTGCACCGTCACTCCATTGAGAGTGGTTGTGGATTACGCCCTTAACATCGTTTTGTTCGATATAATCCGCTTCATTAAAATCCAGTAATTTATTTTTTGTACTCAGAGAATCACGAAATACAGGTGGAATGAAAGGAATAGAATTTGATTCAAAGATTTTTTCTTCACTTTCCGTACTTATATTTTCAAATAAATCAACAAAAGTCTGTGGACCGGTAGTATTGAACAGTTTTAAACCAAAATCATTTTCTTCTGCATACAGAACATTTACTTTGATTCCATTATACCTAATTTCACCGGCCTCTTCATCAAATATATCTCCCAATGCGGTAAAAACTGTTTTGTTTTCTGCTGTCGTGAGTATATCAACACTTGACACAACGGGCATTTTCCTCCTCAAATCACCTGTTAATTCAAATCTATAGTCATGAAACTTATTTTTCAATATCTCCAATAATTCTGTTGCTATATTTTCCGCTTTATCCAAAAGCATAAATCCTTTTACAGAATTAAGAAAAGCGATTTGCTCAAGTATATTATCCTGAGTCTTCTTACCAAAGCCCTTTAGCAATGTCAATCTATTTTCACTAATAGCATATTCCAGTTCACCCAATGACTCTACTCCGAGTTCTTTCCAAATTAAGCGTATTTTTTTGGGACCAATCCCCTTTATCTTCATCATTTCAACAACTCCGGAAGGTGTTTTTTCTAGCATTTTTTCCAAATCATGAAAGGTGGAGTTACTCTTTAGTTCTATTATTTTTTCCGCAATAGATTTACCGATTCCGGGAATTTTCATCAATTCCTCTTTATCCATATCAATTAAGTCATCCGATATTTGTCTTATTGTATTGTAGGAATTTTGATATGAGCGTATTTTGAAACTGTTTTCGTCATGCAGAACAAGCAGCTTAGCATAAAGGTCAAAGATTTTTGCTATTTCCCTATTGGTCATAATTCATTTTTAATTGCAAATGTACGATAAATATATCCATTAAAATTATCTAAAACATAAATGATTTGAGTATATTTGTAAATAGTTTTATTAACAAAAAAAATTTTAACACATGAAAAAGTTTTCATTTTTGTTTGTATTAGTGCTGTTTGTCGCTTGTAATAATACTAACACCGGTAATGATAATAATGCACCTGCAAGTGTTAATGGTGATGAGTACATTTTTGAAGATATTTCAGGTACAGATGTCAAGAGAGTAAAAAAACTTGATACAAAAAACAAAGTAATTGAAGAGGGGTTTGTGAAAGACGGACTTAAAACCGGAGAATGGGTGACCTATCAAAAAGATAAGGATTACGTTTCTACTATTACACCTTATTTAAATGGAAAATTGAATGGGACTTTTTTCGAATTTGACAAAAGAGGGTATTTGGTGTCTCAAGCCGGATTTAAAAACAATGAACTCGATGGTAAAGTGATAAAATATCAATACGGAAAACCTACAGAAATATCAGAATTCAAAAACGGCAAGCTAGATGGCAAGAAGATAGTTTTTAGTAAGGGAGGAAAAATCCAAGAGGAAGTGGAATACAAAAACGGTAAAATTGATGGATTAATGAGGTATTATAATGATAAAGGGGAAATGATAATGGAGTACCAGTACAAAAATGGCAAAAAAGTCGGAACAGGGGAAATTAATAAAAAAATAAATAACGCTCCCAGATAATACTTCTTAGGCGTATTTCATTTTTTCGCTTTACCCATTGCTTTGCCTCTGACTCCTAAAGGAGAATCAACCCGCAACGCGAAAAAATGAAATGCACCCTACTTCTTAGCTGCATTATTTAGACTATTTATTTGCTTCTACGATACTTTTAGTAAGTATTTGATAGAGTTGCTTGGCTGTAGCATTATTTTCCAGATAGCTCAAATGGGCATTGATTGTACTAATATCATTTCTTACTGCCGGTCCTGTCTGAACTTCTTTTGGGTTTTGTCCATCTACGATTTTCATTGCAGTCTCTTTGATCAAAGGCTTTAGCAATTGGAAATCCACATTTTCTTTTTGGACTATATCGTCAGAGATACTGTACATAAAGTTGGTAAAATTGTTGGCAAATACCGCTGCAACGTGCAGAACTTTCCTTTTAGCGTCATCAATAAAGTGAACGTTGTCCGAAATCATTGAAGCAAGTTCAAATAAATTATTCTCTACAGTATTGCTATTCCCTGCAATCAAAAATGGAACTTCATTTATATCAATATTTCTGGATTTTTTAAAAGTTTGAAGAGGATAAAAAACGCCGAAATCATTGAAATACTCCTTGAATATTTCAGAAGCAACCATACCGGAAGTATGTGCAACAAATGCATCATAACCAACTTTCTCCTTTAGCTTTTTTGCCAAATCACCAATTACACTATCATTAATAGAGAAAATAAACAAGTCGCTATCAACTGCAATTTCGCTAATCTTATCCGTTGATTTTGCTCCAACCAAATCTCCAAGAAGTTTTGCATGAACGATATTTCGGCTATAAATCGATTTTACATTTATCCCTGAATTTGCCAATGCCTTAGCCAGATGCGTTGCGACATTACCTGAACCTATAAATGAAACACTTTTTATTCTTGACATTTTACATTATCTATTACAACTCATTAAAAGAATAATACCTTGTGATAAAAATACAAAAATCTTCTATCTTTGCAATTTATAAAAAGAATTATTTTATGATTTACGACAATATTTTACAAACAATAGGAGATACCCCGTTGGTAAAGATAAACAAAATCAATCCAAATCCAAAGTCAAATATTTTTGCAAAAATAGAAGGCATGAATCCATCGGGTAGTATCAAAGACAGAATAGCACTAAAAATGATAGAGCAAGCGGAGGCGGAAGGTGCATTGGATAAAACAAAGACTATTCTAGAACCAACATCGGGTAATACCGGTATTGGAATAGCAATGATAGGTGCTGTAAAGGGCTATAAAGTTGAAATCATAATGAGTAGCGCCGTTTCGATTGAAAGAAGAAAATTGATCGAAGGTTTTGGAGGCAAAGTAATACTTACAGATGCTGACAAAGGCACGGATGGAGCTATTGAAAAAGCAAAAGAATTGGTGAGCAAAAATCCTGAAAAATACTTTTTCCCTGACCAATTTTCCAATAAATACAATAAACTTGCTCACTACAAAACAACAGGTGAAGAAATATGGAAACAAACAAATGGGAAAGTAGATTTCTTTGTTTCAGCATTAGGCACTTCCGGCACTATGATGGGAATAGCTAAAACCCTTAAAGAGTACAACCCAAAAGTAAAAATAGTTAGTGCACATCCCGTCAAAGGACATTATATCCAAGGCATAAAAAATATGGAAGAAGCTATTGTACCTGCTTTGTATAATCCGGATATAATAGACATCACTATCATGATTGAAACCGAAGAAGCTCTCAAAACATCAAGAAGAATTATGAGAGAAGAAGGAATTCCGGTCGGTATGAGTAGCGGTGCAGCTATGTATGCAGCTATCGAAATAGCCAAGGATAACGATGATGCAAACATAGTAGTGATTATGCCGGATAGAGTGGATAAATATCTGAGCACTTCTCTTTTTGATTAACGTAAAAGGAAAGTATTGTATGTCTAAAGAAGAGTTTCAGAGAACCATTAGCAATTTTGCATCAGAAGGCATACCTTTTGTTTTTTTAGTTGATTTTGAAATGGAGCAGTTCATCGTTTCAAGCCTTAAAAAGGCCAAAAAGAACGGATTATTCTACGATATCAAGGGCAATTCCAATTTTGACTACACGAGTTCAATCAAAGAAAATAAAATTGCGGTTATAAAAACAATAGACAAAAGGACTTACCAAAAAGCTTTTGACTTAGTCCAAAAAAATATCATTCACGGAAATTCTTATTTGCTTAACCTGACATTTCCTACTGAAATAAAAACCGATAACTCACTAAAATCAATATTCAATTCCAGCAAAGCTCCATACAAATTGCTGTATAAAGATGATTTTACATTGTTTTCTCCTGAATGCTTTATAAAGATACAAGGCAATCATATTTTTTCATATCCAATGAAAGGAACAATTGATGCAACAATCCCAAATGCCAAAGAAGTACTATTAAATGATAAAAAGGAGCTCAATGAACATTTCACTATCGTAGATCTGATTCGCAACGACCTTTCTATGGTTTCAAAAAACGTAACTGTAACAAAATTCAGATACATCGATGTAATCAAAGCAAAGGACAAACAACTTCTTCAAGCGAGTTCTGAAATCAAAGGCACTTTGGATGAAAATTGGCGAAATAATCTGGGAAATATAATAATAAAACTGCTACCTGCCGGTTCAATAAGTGGCGCTCCAAAAAGAAAAACCGTAGAAATCATAAAACAAGCAGAAAGGCAAAAACGTGGATTTTATACCGGTATTTTTGGTATATTTGACGGAAAAAATCTGGATAGCGCCGTAAATATTCGGTTTATAGAAAAAGTTAAGGATAGCTTTTTCTACAGAAGTGGAGGAGGTATTACAGCACAAAGCGATATGATTTTTGAGTACGAAGAATTAAAACAAAAAGTATATGTTCCCATTAGTTGAGACAATAAAAATATTGGGTGGAACAGCTCACAATTTGGACTTACACCAATCGAGGATGGATAGTTCATATGAGAAACTATATGGCTCTAAAAATATTTTTGAATTAAATGAAATCATCGATATACCTATTGGATACAAAAAAGATAAGGTTAAATTGAGATTTTTATACAATCAACACTCGTT
The DNA here is from genome assembly GCA_027008645.1 of Saprospiraceae bacterium. Classification (GTDB taxonomy): domain Bacteria; phylum Bacteroidota; class Bacteroidia; order Chitinophagales; family Saprospiraceae; genus JADJGA01. Next base: position 1,218 of record JALVEE010000144.1, on the reverse strand, counting down.
TAAAGCCGGATATTCGGATTATTCTCCAAAACCTCTCAAAACATTGCAATGCGTATATGATAATGAGATTTCATATTCATTGAAATATACGGATAGAAGTAAAATCAATAATCTATTATTACAAAAATCTGATTGTGATGATATCCTGATAGTAAAAAATGGGTTTATAACAGATTCTTCTTATACAAATATTGTATTTTTTGATGGAAATAACTGGGTAACTCCGGTTACTCCCCTACTATATGGAACTGCCAGAGAAAAACTAATACGAATAGGAAAAATCAAAACGGAATTTATAAAAATTGAAGATTTAAACCGGTTTTCGCATTTTAAGCTGATAAATGCAATGCTGGATTTTGAAGAACAAGATAAAATTGACATAAATAATATTTATATTTGAATAATATTACCAAATGAAAGAGATAGATTCACTACAAGATTTTAAAAAATGGGCAAAAGCTCCAAAATACGAACCTGCTGCAATCCAAAGTTTAAATCTCAAGCATCATGAAAAGATAATACTGAATAATTCATTTAAAGGCTCTCTGTTTTTGGGTTGCAAAATGGGCAAAAAAGCTGCCGGCCACATAAGCAAAACCGGAGGAATGGTCATTTTGAACCAAAAAGATTTTTTATTCAAGACCCACAGGGCATTTCTATATTCCCCGGACGAACTATTCAAGGGATTTAATATCAATAGCTCTAAAGGCTATAAGCAAACTTATGATTACAAGGTCTATAAAGAATATGTCAAAACAGGTATGGACAACCCTAATTCTATTCTTGTAAGTCTAAACAGAAGGCTTCACGATCACAGCATTACAGATGCCTTGCAGGAAATGATTGAAGGAAGAAATGTAGTTGCTATAATGGGAGGACATTCAATGGAGAGAAAAAGTCCTTTTTACAAAAAGATAGCATTGATTTCAAGAGCTCTTACAAGAAAAGGCTTTTTGATGGTAAGCGGAGGCGGTCCCGGAGCTATGGAAGCGACTCATTTGGGGGCGTATTTTGCTACCAAAACAAAAAAAGAATTAACGCAAGCCATTGACATATTGAAAATACGACCGGATAGCGCTGTAGCCGGAAAGGAATATGCTGATAGCGATTGGCTTCATAGAGCTTGGAAAGTAAAGACAAAATTCCCCTTGGAGAAAGAAGAATTAAAAAAATCGATCAGTATCGGCATTCCAACTTATCTATACGGACATGAGCCCC
>JALVEE010000143.1 GCA_027008645.1 Saprospiraceae bacterium | reverse complement strand
AGATGCCTGTTTCTTAAGTAAGGAACTTCGTGGGCGTATGCTCTTTGGGCATCAACCAATTTTTTGAAGTAAATCCAATAAAGGTCTTGACCTCCGAAACCCATATCTTTTCTATTGGAACTAAAGATACCACCTTTTCCTGAAGATAATACTCTGAAGCCAATTTCATCCCCTGAAGAGTTAATTGGCATACCCAAATTTTTTGGTTTCAACCAATCGTCATCTTCAAAACTAAATCTACTGACAAATACATCAAATCCACCTATTGAATTTAAGTTATTTGAACTGAAGTACAGGTTTTTACCATCTTTTGTTACAAAAGGGCTAATCTCATCAAATTTTGAATTGATTTTGCGACCAAGATTTACCGGTTCAAACCATTTTCCGTCTCTTATTCCTGTAAAATACAAATCATATCCACCATAACCACCGTCTTTATCAGAAGAGAAAATGATAGTACTGTCATTGATAAACTGGAGATGTCTGAATCCAAATTCTGCGTTGATTGGAGCTTCGAGTTTGTCTTGGGTATTTAATTGTTTTGCTGCGTGAGAATAATCGGAGACAAATATTGAACCATAGAAAATGGATGGTCCCAAAAAGTACGCTACCTTTTTATCTCCATTAAAAAAATCGAGGAAAACTGTGTTTTTATTGTTTTGTGAACTGAAAATATCAAATAGTTTCTCCCATTCACCATCTGCAAAATCTACCTGAAATTCTTTGTACTGCTTTGTTTTTTTCAATCCATACACTCTGTCTGATGAAAAATAGAAATGGTGTATATCGCTTGGACTTTGTATCGGTAAAATGTCGTTGTAGAGAGTATTGATTTCCGCTCCCCAATTCTCTATAAAATGATTAGCAGGTTTGTATTTTATTTTTATGGCATTTGCGCATCTTTTGATTTGATTTAGAGTTTCTTTTTTTTCATATTTGTTATTGCCAATATCATACAAATATTTTTTGTAATATACTATTGCTTTTTCAAATTTTTGTTGATGATGATATGTTTTTGCAAGATAAAGATTTAATCTTTTGTCTATATTACCCATCAACATCGAGTTATTGAAATCCTCAATGGCTTTTTTGAAATGCATACAATGGTAATTGCATATTCCTCTCTTGAGATAGGCCACATCATCAGCATAATTTGACAAGTGTTTGTTGTAATACTTCAATGCATCACAATACTTCTCAGATTTGAATAAATTATTAGCAATTTTTATCGGAGATTGTCCATAGGAAAAAATCCCAATCAATAAAAACACTGCTGCTAATGTTATTTTTTTGTATCGTGAATTTCCTTTTAACATTTTAAATATTTTGATTGGTGTCAAAATTCTCAAGGTAATCAGAAACCCGTTTTAGGAATGAACCACCGAGAAAACCATCGACAATCCTGTGATCATAGGACAAAGATAAATACATTTTGTTTCTAATTGCAATAACATCCCCATATTCTGTTTCGAGTACAGCAGGTTTTTTCTCTATCAAGCCTATTGCCAGTATTGCTACCTGTGGTTGATTGATTATTGGTGTTCCTATAATATTGCCCATTGCCCCCAAATTGGTGATAGTAAATGTGCCGCCTTGGATTTCGTCCGGTTTGAGTTTGTTTTCTCTTGCTCGATTGATAAGATCGTTGGTCGTTTTGGTAAGTCCTTCGAGATTCAATAAATCTGCATTTTTTATAACCGGAACTATAAGATTGCCACTGGGTAAGGCTGTCGCAATACCGATATTGATATTCTTTTTTACAATAATCTTATCCCCATCTACCGATGAATTCACTAAAGGGAAATCTTTTAATGCTTTGACAACGGCTTCGACAAAAATAGGTGTAAATGTTATCTTTTGATTGTGTTTTGCTTGAAAACCTGCTTTTATTCTGTTTCTCCAATTTACCAAATCTGTCATATCTGTTTCCACAATAGAGGTGACATGAGGAGCAATGCGCTTCGAATCCACCATATGCTGAGCGATAAGTTTGCGCATTCTGTCCATTTCGATTATCTCATCTCCGGCAGATTTAAAACTGTATTTTTTTGTAGCCTCAACATGCCGGTTAGAAACAGAGCCGGACTTTCTTTCTTCAATATATTTCAGTATATCTCTCTTTGTGATTTTACCATTTGCTCCGGTACCTCTAATCGCATTTAATTCCTCAAGCTCAATGTTATTCTTTTTGGCTATATTTCTTACCAATGGAGTGAATGCTTTGTTAGACGGATTGTCTTTTGGTACTTCTGCCTGCTGTTCAACCGGTACCGTATGTACAGTATCATAAGCCAATTCGTAATCTTCCGGCAATGTATTATTGTCTTCGGTGCCCTCGTCACCTTCTGTCTCAATCAAAGCCAAAACCTCACCAACGGGAACTATTTCATCTTTTGAAAAATTCAGTTTCTTTACTACACCATTGACAGGAGATTGTATCTCCGTGTCAACTTTGTCGGTTGCTACTTCCAAAATGGTCTCATCTTCAGCTATGTTGTCGCCTTCATTTTTTAACCAACTGATTATGGTTGCTTCGATTACACCTTCTCCCATCTGCGGCATCAACAATTTATATAAGGACATAGATTAATATTTTTTTGTAAAATTATATCATTTTTTTGATAATAAAAATTTTCGCAATAGATTAAGTGCAAGAACTGTGCTGGTTTCAATATTTTTTAATCTATTTTTACCCAATTGCAATTTTAACGTTTTGACATCATCTTTTGTTCCGGCGGCAAGCCAAATTGTTCCGACGGGTTTTTCCGGTGTTCCTCCTGTTGGACCGGCAATTCCGGTAGAAGCAACAGCAATGTCGGTATTAATAGCTTTTAAAGCTCCTGCAACCATCTCTTTTGCGGTTTGTTCACTGACAGCTCCAAAATTTTCAAGCGTTTTTGGATTGACATTCAATACATTTTCCTTTGTTTCATTGGCATATGCAACTACACTACCTTTGAAATATGAGGATGACCCTGGGACAGAAGTGATAAAGTGGGCTATATTGCCTCCTGTGCAACTCTCAGCGGTTGCCAATTGTAGATTTCTTTCCAAGAGCATCTTCCCAACTACTTGTTCGATTGTGTCGTTATCATATCCAAAAATCAAATCACCGATTTTATCGTGGATTTTACCGGAATATTTCTGAATAAGGGCTTCCAATGCTTCTTTATCCTTCCCCTTTGCGCTCAAACGAAGTCTGACTCTACCCAAATTAGGCAAGTAAGCAAATGACAGGTTATCCGGCATTGAATCTGTGATACCTTTGAGTTTGTCTGCGATGACAGCCTCCAATTCACCACTGGTCAGAATTGTCTTTTTAACTATATAAAAGTCTTTATTATCCTTTTG
>JALVEE010000142.1 GCA_027008645.1 Saprospiraceae bacterium | reverse complement strand
ATAGCGTACCTACGGCACGCATTTTAGTTAGTATCGATTTTTTCATTTCTCACAAGAAATCCTATCGAGGTGGGCAATATTGTGTTCATTCGGCACGCATTTTAGTTGCTAAAGTTTTTTTTCATGCTTTATGCCTCACGGTACATTGATACAGTATGGTGGAGTGAATTCAATAAAACGATCAGCCTCATTTTTAAACCGGATTATTAATGCTTTTAGCTTTATGTAAATGTAAGGCATCTAAATACGAAGATGTATTATCATATTTCAATTGTTTCTTAACGCAACAGATGCATTTAGATCAAAGCAAACGTTAGCCCAAATTTGGGATAATAATTTTTTAATATTTCAAACATAACACATCTATTTTCAAAAATATATGCCAATATTTAAATCAAACCGGTGAAAAATTCGGGTCAAGAAAACAAAATATATTTGATGTTTCAATGATTGAATAGTTTATTATTTGTAACTTAGCTTTTCGTTTTAAATATTGATTATAGAAGATAAAAGAAAAAATGAAAATAAAATTTAATGGTGCTGCAAGAGAAGTGACAGGATCGTGTCATCTGATAACTTTGGATAGTGGATATAAAATACTTTTGGATTGTGGTCTTTTTCAAGGAATGGGAGAAGACGGTTGGAAGCTAAACAATAGCTTTGGATTCAATCCGGCTGATGTAGATGTAATGATTCTATCTCATGCGCATATCGATCATAGCGGTAGATTGCCAAAACTTGTAAAAGATGGTTTTAATGGGAGGATTTACAGTACTCATGCGACCAGAAGCTTGTGCAATATTTTACTTATGGATAGTGCAAAAATACAAGAGAGAGACGTAGAATGGTATAATAAAAAACTATTGAAGAAAAAAAAGAAGAAAAAAGGTAAATACAAAAACGAGAAAATGAGAGAGCCACTTTATGTCTCTGAAGATGTGACGCCGGCTCTGTCTAAATTTGTAGGTTGTCCATATGATACTTGGATCAGAATAAACGATGAAGTAGAGTTTACATTGAGAGATGCAGGTCATATACTCGGCAGTTCAAATGTGACTTTGAGAATAACCGAAAATGGAAAAGAAACGATGTTGGGGTTCACAGGTGATATAGGCAGACCCGACAGACCTATAATCAAAGATCCTGTTCCGATGCCAAAAGTGGATATTTTACTCACCGAAGCTACTTATGGTGACAGATTACACGAATCAGATCCGGAACAAGCAGAACAATTGCTTTCAATAATCAAGCATACTTGTATTGATAAAAAAGGTAAATTGATTATTCCGGCCTTTAGTGTCGAAAGGACACAAGAAATAGTATATATGCTTGACAAAATGGCTACATCAGGTCTTTTGTCCGATAAAATCCCGGTTTATGTTGATAGTCCGCTTGCGGTAAATGCGACAATGGTTTTCGCATCCCATCCTGAATGCTATGACAGGGAAATTCACGAATACTTGCTTCTTGATGACAATCCTTTTGGATTTAATAGCCTGCATTACAATAAATCAGTCGAGGGTTCAAAAAGGCTTAATGATATAAAAAAGCCAATGATTATTATAAGTGCAGCAGGGATGATGAACGCGGGGCGCGTAAAACATCACTTGTACAATAATGTTGAGGATGAAAGAACCACATTCTTACTTGTGGGATACTGTAGTCCCGAAACACCCTGCGCTGCATTAAAATCAGGAGTTAGTGAGATGAAAATTTTTGGAGATATCAAAGAGGTGAAAGCTGAAGTTCTATCAATGGATTCTTTTTCAGGACATGGGGACAGAGACGAAATGCTTGATTTTTTAAAAAACCAAAAAGATGCTAAAAGAACTTTTGTAGTACATGGAGAATACGACAGTCAAAAAGCATTTAAAAATTCGCTGGAAAATCTTGGGTTCAAAGATGTCTATATCCCTATGTTAGGGGAAGAGGTGGAGATATAGTGTCAGCTATTAATCTCCAAAAGAATAATATCAGGCATTGACGTAAAAACGTTTTTTCTAATTTATAAAAGATTTTTTTTGTAAAATAATTGATATTTTACCAACCATTTTACAAAAAAAGATGTCTAATCTGATAAATACCTATTATGAAACCATTATTATTTTTATTATCGTCAATATCTTATTTTTTCTTTACCGGTTGCGCTAAAGACGTATCGATTGATTCTATTGTAGGCAAATGGGAGGTCATTAGCGTATATAAAGGGAAAGCCTATGATAATAAATCAAATAACACATATATCCTCGACTTCAAAGATGATAAAAATGTGAGCATTAAGTTGGATGTCAATGCTTGTAGTTCAGAATACAGCGCCAATTGTGACGATTGTATCAATATTTCTCTTTTTAGATGCACTGAAGCTTGTTGTGATAGTGATTATGCTATTAAGCTTATCGAAGTTATAAGTGAATCAACAAAATACGAGATCAAGTCCGATATTTTGACCTTAAGAAATACCGGTGAAATTAAACTAAAAAGGGTATTCGATTAACCTGCATTATTCACGGGTTTTGTAGTGAGAGTTCAATTTTTCAATAGTAAAGAGCTCTAAAAATCGCTATTATCTTTTCAGGTGTGGAATGATATTGCTGTTTCCACTTCTTTCCGGTTAGATTGTCACTGATAACAAATATTGCAGCAGCTTTTACATCAAATGCTTGCGCAACTGCGAACATAGCAGATGCTTCCATATCCACGGTTAAAATCCCTTCTTTTTGATATCTTTTTATCTCCTTTTTAGTTTCGCGATATGGGGTATCAATTGTCCAACCCTTGCCTGTATAAAAATCAATATTCTCTTTTTTCAATATTTTTTTGATTTTTTTAGTAAGGGCATCATCTGCCTTGGAATATTTTGAAGATTTAATATAATGATATGACACTCCTTCGTCCCTAATGGACTTTTCACAAATGACAATATCATTTATTTTCAAATAATCTTGCAAGCCCCCGGCTTCTCCAATAGATATAAAGTTTTTTACTCCGTAAACTATCAATTCTTCCATTAAGGTTGTGATTGCAGGTGCCCCAATACCAAAATTACCCAAAATCCCAATTTGATGTTTATTATTTTCTATCAAATACAGATCACCATAAAACTTTTTTATATGCCGTATTTCAAAACAATCCTTAACATGATTCATCAATTCCGGACTATAACAAATAATTATGCTTTTTACATCTATTTTCTCAGGATATTTACAAGTCTCAATTTTATGTTTAACATATTTTTCAGCAGAAGAAAAGGCTTTATACTTGTATTTGTTTCTAATATTTGGCAAAGACATAATTGTTATTTATAAAACTTAACACTTAAAAAAATATCATATTGTGTGAAATAGGTAAATTTCATTTTTTCGCTTTATTCCAAGAAATTTTGTTGAAATGGGCAAGAAAACACCTTAAACTTTATCGTTGACCCCGTCAATAACTACATATTTTTTGTATCTTTATCGATATTTTTAATCAAATGCAAGATAAAGATGATGAGATTAACGATGGCTTTAGCTTTGAATTTATTATTTTTATTTACAATTTATAGCCAGAATATAGATGTTTTGGGTTATCTGCCAAGCTATAGATTCAACGAAATCGACAATATTGATTTTTCCCGTGTTACTCATATTAATATTGCATTTGCCAATCCCGATAACAATGGACTTTTGAAACCTTCGGGGGAAGATTTAACTCAGATAGTGAAAAAAATCAAAGATAAGGGAATCATTGTTTATACTTCTTTGGCAGGAGCCGGTGCAACCGGACAAATCGCTTTGAATTGGAAGAAATACATGTCCTCTTCAAAAAGGAGCAAATTTATTATGAATATCAAAAATTATTGTCTTAAACATGATTTTAACGGGGTGGATGTTGATCTGGAATGGGGTAATGTCACAAATCTTTATAGCCCTTTTATAATTGAGCTAAAGGATACTTTGACCAAATATAATCTTGGCTTAACTGCCGCTTTGCCGGGAACTTTTAGATATTCTGATGTTAGCGACAAAGCTCTAAAGGCTTTTGAAACTGTAAATTTGATGGCTTATGATTTCAGAGGTCCATGGACTCCAAATAATCCCGGACAACACTCCTCATATAACGATGCCGTCAAGTCAATAAATTATTGGAGTAGTCACGGATTGACAGTTGACAGAATGCGTCTTGGAGTACCATTTTACGGATATGATTTTAGCAACATCAATAATATTACAGCATTTAAGTTTGGTGAAATAGTCGCAGAAAATCAAGATTACGCTTATCTAGACAAAGTAGGTAAAAGATATTATAATGGCATAAATACAATCAAGAAAAAAACCGAATTGGCTAAATCCCGAAAACTAAAAGGTATAATGATATGGGAATTGGGACAAGATGCTTTTTCTCCAAATGAGCACTATTCGCTTTTGAAAGCGATCAATGATACAAGAACCGGTTTGGATGATATTGGAAAGCGTCGAGATAAAATCTCAGTATATCCAAATCCATTTACAAGTAAGCTGTTTTTTGAACTACCTGCTGAAGAATTATTACAGAAGCCAAAGCTGGCAATATTTGACATCATTGGTAGAAAGATATACGAAACTCCGGTAAAATCTGTAATAATAACATTAGAAGAATTGGAAAAGGGAACATATTTTTACAAATTAACTACGGGAAACACTGTTTATACCGGTAAAATCATAAAGCAATAATGTCCTTTTAATCGAGAAAAAGAGTAATTAATCATAAAACATAAAAAAATAAAATTCTTTATTAGCCTATACCGGGGCTGATAAAATTATTAAAAAGTGCTCTCAAATGGGCTGAGGATTCAGTAAAACAGATTAATTTTATTAGTGGGTTTTAATCCAATTCCTTTAAAATTTCGGGATTGTGTTCCTTGTGATATTTTATTGATTCTTCATACAGGCTTTTTTGACCATCCCAAAGCTTAATATCCATGAAATAGGAAAAAAGAAACATTAAAACCGCTCCTGTAATCCAAATAACAAAGAATTTTAAATCAAAATGCATACCGATATCTTTCAAACTCCATAGATAATTAAATATTATCATAAAACCCAGCCAAAATACTGCAGAAAAAAATGCTCTTTTAAGTACAAATTGCTTTTTGCCATTCTTGACTTGTTTGTGAAGTCTTTTAAGTGCTTTTTTGTCGTAAGTTATTGCCATAATAATACATTTTAATTGAATTCAATCTTCTACTATCGCCATAGCACAGGTCAAAAATACTATTTTTAGATTTAACAACAATTAAGGTCTTTTATATCTTGCATCAAATTTTCTTGGTATAAAATATCCTTTAATACAATTAGGATTTCTTATAGCAATTTGAATATGATTTTTTTCTTTGAATCCTGAATTTTCATATAAATCTTTCCCCTCAAAAAACACACCTCTTACCGAATGGAATTCCTGCTTTTTTTTATCTTTATTAAATTGATGAATTGATTCAATAACAGCACAATCCAAGTATCTTTTTAATAAATCTCCATTTTCAAATAATGGCACATTTTTAGGAATATTTAAATTGTGTCTTTCTCTTGAAAGTTTTAACAAATTATAACTTTGTTTTAGAAATTTTAAATTCTCAGCATCTAATAAATCTAAACAATAGCCTAAATCTATAACAGCCCCTACAACAGATGGCTCTTTTATAACCTGTTTTTTATTATGGGGGTGGTTCTCTTTTAAGAACTTTGCAAAATCCAATGCCCTTTCATAATTATTTTCCCAAAAATACACTCCACTACCCAACCAATCATAATCATTGTTGCTTGGTTTAAGTAAAACCCCATTTTTTGAAACGACTTCATCTCGTACAGATTTATCACAACCATGAAAGCCTAAAATAAGTCCTGAACGTTTTGAATACATTAATTAGTTTTTGCTACTTGCTTTATTTTTTGTTGCTTATAATGCTTAGTAAGTCTGCCTGTCTTTGTATTAATTCCAGCACGAATTAAAAAATTTTGTGCACTTTCTTTAGAAGAATTAATCTCTTTTGCGTATTTCTTAAATTCTTTTAAATATTCTCTTTGCTCTGTAATGTTCATATCTTTGAAGTTTAAATAGTATTGCTCGTGTATAACCATCCCCTTTTCAGGTAAAAAGGTGAAAATCTATTACAATAATGCAAATATGAAAAAAAAATTGCGAATACCGGTCATTTTACTTTAAAATAAAATAATTATCGGAGGATTCCCTGACAGTCTTCCCTCAAATACTTGCCATTTGCCTATACTGTTTTCAGTTTTTACAAACTATTCTCTTTATAAATTACTGCCATTTGTAACTATTTATCATTAAAGAAATAACAAAATCATTTTTTTTATATATTTTTGTATCGCATCAATCAATTTTACATAAAATGAAGAGAGAAATAACGTTTTTATTCATGTGTTTTTTTACTGCAAATGTTTTTGCTCAAGTATCATTTGAAGATAAATCTACATCTATTCTCAATAATGATAAGGTATATACGACATTGAGTGTATCTGTTGCCGACCTCAATGGAGATTACTATGATGACATAACGGTATTAAACAAAGGGGTATATCTAAAAACTTACCTAAATACAGGAAGACTTAATGGATTTACACCTGATAGTATTGAGAAAGTGTTTGAGAAGCCGGCTTGGACTATCAATACCGGGGATTTTGACAATAATGGGAAATCTGAGATTTATACTTGCGGAGCTCAGACTTTTGGTAAATTATATAAATTCATTGATACTAGTTACGTATTGAAAGATGAATTGAAAAATGTATCTTATGCTCAAAATTCCAATATAGTAGATATCAATAATGACGGATTTTTGGATCTGTTTGTTTGCAATGAAAATAATTATAATGCAATTTACATAAATGATGGCACAGGCAAACTAAAATGGAATGATTATATTAATTTCAAGGTTGATTCCAATTACAATAACTATGGAGATTACGGCAGTGATTTTATCGATTTTGATGATGATGGTGATTTGGATTTGTTTATAACCAAATGTTGGCCGGGTGCTGAAGAAAAAAATGATCCAAGACGTGTAAATACTCTTTTTGTCAATGACGGAACCAATAATTATACTGATCAAGCGGATAAATACGGCTTAAATAGTGGTGCGCAATCCTGGACAGGAATGTTTGGTGATATGGACAACGATGGTGATTTGGATTGTTTTGTGACCAATCATGATACAATGCATTATTATTATGAGAATATTGATAATGATACTTTTCTAATGAAAACAGGTCTTGATTTTCCCGAGCTTTATTGTAGCTCCATCCAAGCTTCTTTGAGGGATTTTGATAATAATGGATTTTTGGATATATTGATTTCCGGAGATGTATCATATATGGTATGGAATTTTGGCAACAATAATTATAGTGTCGAAGAAAAACCATTTGGACGAGGACAAATTCATTCTTTTGGAATCGGTGATCTCAACAATGATGGCTTTTTGGATATATATACATCGTATGGTAAAGGTCTCAACGAATATGGCAATTACAAGGATCTCATTTGGATTAATAAAGGCAATGATAATCATTATGTGAAATTTAGTCTGCTCGGTACTGAATCAAATAGACAAGGTATTGGAGCAAAAGTAAAGATATTTGGTTCTTGGGGGGTACAAACCCGCGATGTGCGAATAGGAGAAAGCTATGGCATCACCAATTCGGTCAATGTAAATTTTGGACTTGGGAGCAGTGATAAAATAGATTCGATGATAGTGATTTGGCCCTCGGGAATAAAAGATAAATACAATAGCATTATAGCAAATGAACATTATTTGCTTCACGAGGGCTTGGGGATAAACAAATTTTTTGATATTAATACCGGGGGAGATTTGAAATTTTGCTCCGGTGATTCTGTCGTCTTATGGGCTCCAAGTGGCAGTGATTACCACTACAAATGGTCAACAGGAGCAGAAACTCGAAGCATCATCGTGAAAAAATCAGGGACTTTTAATGTGACGATTACGGATACATACGGTATTGTGCAAGTATCAAAATTGGTAAAGACAGAGCTTAACCCTGTTGAAAAACCCGAAATAGGATTTGCCAAAGGCTATATTGCCAATTGTGTGGGGGAAGAAGTCAAGCTCATTAGTAAAGAAAAGTATCAATCATATACTTGGTTTAAAGATGGTGAAGCTTTGCCGTCTTCCTATACAGATAATCTGTTTGTTTCAGAACCCGGATATTATTCCGTAAAAGTACAAGGAACTTGTGATGTGATATATTCCGATACTCTGTTTGTAGATTTCCTCAAAGTTGACAATCCTATTGTTACTTATGACGATACAGTTCACACAAAAAGAAAAGATACCTTGAACGCAACAGGAGAAATTGTTCTTTGGTACGACAGTCAAGATAGCACAATTCCCTTGGATACCGGCTATGTATTCGTGACAGATACTATTGATTCTTATACGGTATATTGGGCGGAAAATGTAGGCAAATACAAGTTTTCGCCAAAGCATATCGGAATCACAGACAACCAAAGCAATCAGACAGGATCTGAAAACACCAACGGAGGGCTGATTTTTGACTGCCACAAAGATATTGTACTTAAATCGGTAAAAGTGTATTCAAGTAAAAACGGTATTAGAAGATTCCAAGTAAAAGATAAAGATGGATACATCCTACATTACAAAGATGTAGATGTCAAAACCGGTCAGCATAGAATAGAACTCAATTTTGAATTGAAAGCAGGCGATTCTTACAGGCTGGAAACAGATAAAGAAATAAATCTTGCTAATTTACAAGCTAAAGCACCTTATTTCTTTAGAGACAATGGTGCTGTGGTCAATTATCCTTATGAAAATGAATTGCTCACAATAAATGAATCTTTTTTCGGCAAAAACTATTACTATTACTTTTATGATTGGGAGGTAGTTGAGACAGGTTTGCAATGCACAAGTGACAGAATCGCAATTCCGATAGTATATGACCCCGGTAATGCCACTTTCAATCTGATTTCAGACAATATAAAATTGTATCCCAATCCGGCAAATAATAAAATAATGCTCAATACTGATACAACTATTGACAAAATTGAAATATATAATTCGGTTGGGAAAAAAATAATGATAAAATCTTGCAATGGAAAAAAGTTTATTTCTCTAAGAGTATCCTGTCTGCAAGATGGATTGTATTTCTTAAAGGTTATAAGAGACAAAAGACATACAGTGCTTAAGTTTAATAAAAACTAAATAGAATTTTATAATAATTGGGCTGTTTTGATAAAATAATACTATTATTTAAATAAAAACCCTTACAACCGTTCACAAAATGTATTTTTTTGCGTTTATTAGTGTATTATTGGTCTATAAAATACAGTATCATGAAAAAACTAACTACCCTTTTAGCTTTATTTTCACTATTATCAAATTTAGTTTTAGCTCAGCATTGCCAAGTTGGAACAGCAAAAGATTCTATCATAAGTGATAATCTTAAGGTAATAGCATCTACCTCAACACAAGTGGATATTTACAATGGAAAGCATGAAATGCATATACGTCCATGGATTGGTGGCGAAGACACCAAGGTAAACAAACGCAGTGCGATATCAACTTTTTCTACAATTGAGTCAACTGACTTTTTCCCGGGAGAATCTATTAGCAATAGCTTTCTCTTACCCCAAGAATGTAAAGATTGGGATAGGGTCTTTAAGGTAAAGAAAGTAGAAATAGACGATTTTATTGAAAGATTCAAACAAGGGAATATGAGTATAGAAGATATTCCGGAGTCCATACTTTATTGGCCTGTACTTTCAAATTTTTATTTTTTTAATAATTATAAAATTATTGTCATTTTTGGTTTATCAGACTTTGTCGATGTAGATAATGATAGGGTTTACGATCCTCTAAAAGGTGATTATCCTGATATCAAAGGCGCAGATGAGAGTATGGTATGGGTTGTAAATGACTACGCAAATTCGCATTCAACAGGACGATCAAAAAAGCTTAATTATGTAGTCACAACGATGGCAAATGTATATTATTCAAACGAAAATCCATTAATTAAAAATTCAGTATTTTTCACTTCCAAATATTATAATAACTCATCCTATAGATATTTTAGATATCTTATCCATTCTTTGTATTTAGATTATAATTCACAAGATAAACTTCACGATAAATTCGGTAGCATTCCTGATAAAAATGCTGTTTATATGTTTAATCAATTTAATTTTGATAATTCGGGTAACCCTTTAATGAAAATGGATTCTTCTCTGACAGTCACAAAACTATTGGAATATCCGGGCAGAAAAGAAGGCGTGACCGCCTTGTCATCTATTTTTAATCCCGGTGAAGTATCTCCTGCTATTTCTAATCCGGATTTGATTGAAAAATTATATTTTAGATTTCTCAATGGTCTTTGGTCAGATGGAACCGCTCTTACTTATGGTGGTTTAGGTCACAATCAAAATAGTACAGACACTATAAATTATCTTTTTGATAATCTCCAAAGCGAATCATCCAAATGGACCATATGTGATGATTCTGTGTATTTGGGTGATATAAAAGTACTGATGAATTTAGCTCCCAAATACATATTGCCTAATGAAGTTAATACCATTTCATATGTCACTACTTTTTTGGATAATATGGATTATCCTTGTGAGAGTATAGACTCTTTGAATAATGCTTTGGATGATTTACAAACATTTTATGATGAACACTATAAGACTCCTCCAAGTGGCACAAAGAATCTGTTGTTAGAAAACAATTATAAATCTTACCCTAATCCGGCAAATAATATTGTTTATATCGAAGGAAAATCAATGAAAAATGCCCTAATAAAAGTGTACAATACGATGGGCATGGAAATGAATGCAAACATTAGATATCTTTCCGACAATAGAGTTCAACTCGATTTGACCGGCAATAATCCTGGGATATACTTTTGCCAAATATCCAATAAGAATTTTGGACAATCAGTCATTAAAATAGTACTGGGGGAATAAGGAGGTACAGGTGTTTACACTTGATTTCTCCTTATAATTCTTATCCTCACCCTAGCCCTCTCCTTTTATTGAGTTTTTCCTTTTTTTAATAACGATGTAAAAGGAGAGGGAATAAGGTGCCTGGTCGTTAAGGATAGATTTTTGAAGTAAGCGTTTATGATTGAGGTGTTGAATCTTTACAAAAGGTTAATAGCCAGCCCCAAAAGCTATACTCTTTTTCACTCCCCTTCTCCTTTTTTATCCTCACCCTAACCCTCTCCTTTTAAGAAAGCTTATCATATTTTTTGAAATAAAGTAAAAGGAGAGGGAATAAGGTGCTTAGTCGTATGGGATAGCTCTTATAAGTAAGTGTTTATGATTAAACTGTAGTATCTTTGCAGAAAACAAAAGGCTAATCCCAAAGTCTAAGCACATTCACTCTCCCCTTCTCATTTTAAATGACATTCAAAAAAAAGGAGAAACACGATAAAAGGTGAAAGGGCAGGTTTACCCCGTGAAGTTAACGAAGTATTTCACTCGGGAGGGATGAGGTTGAAAAGGAGAAAGAATATCTCCTTCGTCAACTAATGCTTATCAACCAGCTTGATGAAGATGAGAAAAATGCCCTTATCAAAATCATTAACTCTATGCTCACTAAAAAAAGGATGAAAGATTTGCTTGATGGTAAGGTCAAGTTCTAAATAAAAAAAGCCTCGCAGCGATGCAAGGCTTTTTTAATAATTGATCATTAAAATGATGATTTATTTAGATAGAAAACAAATCCAAATATATTAGTATTGTCCAATTCTAATATCAACTAGATCATAGGTGTTTCTTTTTTATTTCTAGTGCGCCAAGAACAAAATAAATCCAATATTAAAACGTTTAAAGAGAATAACCAAAAAACAAAAATTATGAGAG
>JALVEE010000141.1 GCA_027008645.1 Saprospiraceae bacterium | reverse complement strand
AAAATCAAAAACAAGGGATTAAGCAGCAAGAATATGCTCAAAATACCGGCATTTACTCCCTTGGAAACAGCAAAGTCCAAAAGCTTGTATCCGCTAAACAAGTATATACACACAAATAATGCTTTTGGTACAAATACAATAGGAATCAAGCTCAAATATCCAATAAAATTATGCACAATACCATAAGGACTTCCTGCAGATTCTCCCTTGACTATATTATCCCATTGTTCCATATATGCCCAATAATCATGATGCGGCTTCAGGGTAAATGCCAAAAAAATGGCAATTACTGAAGCAAAAAGATATAGATATTTATGTTTTA
This sequence comes from Saprospiraceae bacterium, assembly GCA_027008645.1. Taxonomy (GTDB): domain Bacteria; phylum Bacteroidota; class Bacteroidia; order Chitinophagales; family Saprospiraceae; genus JADJGA01. The sequence continues at coordinate 3,053 of JALVEE010000141.1, read as the reverse complement.
ATTCCAAGGGCTACCATTTTTTAATGCAAAGCAAATATAGTGTTATTAATCGAGCAATACTCAAAAAAAATCAAATACCCCTAAAAAAAATCAAAAACTCCATGAATATATTTTTTATTATTACTTTTGCATATACCAATACTAAAATTAATGCGATTTTTACAGCTGATAAAAAAATTTCCTTATCCACCCAAAGATGGGGAATCATTGTTGGTATCGAGCTTCAATAAAGAATTAAAAGAAAGAGTTGATAAAATAGATCTCCTTTCTTTTAACACTATAAAGCATCATTTCGATATTTCAAAATTACCAGATGATCAAAATCACTACGATGAGATACATGATGTATATCTGGATAATAGAATAAAATGGCACGAAGCTTTATTCAATATTTTTTCCAAAACACCTTATCATATAAGCCGTTTTATTTCTCAAGGGTTTGAAGATAAACTCATTTCTGTATTAAGTAAAAATCAATACGATTTTGTGTTGATGGAAAGTATTTATTTGGCTCCTTATATCCCTGTTATCCACAAGTTTTCCAAGGCAAAAATTATACTTAGAGCTCATAATATTGAGCATGAAATATGGGAAAGAATTGCCAAAAACACATCAAATATTATCAAGAAGACTTATATCGATTATTTGGCCAATCAACTTAAAACTTACGAACTAAAGCATATTGGCGATGCGGATATAATCGTCACGCTTACTTCAAGAGATTTGAAAAAACTTAGAGATAACGGAATAAAAACCGTAGCACATGTGGTTCCTGCAGGAATATCAATAGGCAATAAAATCAATACAGCATTTGTATTGAGAAAACCTATTCAAATTTCCTTTTTAGGTTCATTGGATTGGCTTCCCAATCTGGAGGGATTAAAATGGTTTATCAATAATGTTTGGGACAATACCGGTTTGAAAAATTCAAACACTTCTCTGCATATCGCAGGCAGGAATACTCCGGAATCCATTTTCTCTCTTGAAAACAATAATATAAAAGTACATGGCGAAGTACGTGACTCCAAAGAGTTTTTGCTCTCATACCCTATTATGGTTGTACCGCTATTATCAGGTGGTGGAATGCGCCTTAAAATATTGGAGGCAATGGCTTTGGGAAGGGTAATCATTAGCACTTCTATCGGTTTTGAAGGAATTGATGCAACAGACGGCAAAAATATTTTGGTAGCAAATACAGCAAAAGAGTTTCAAGAAAAATTACAATTTTGCATCAAAAACCCCTCAAAACTCAAGCAAATTTCATCCAATGCAAAACAACTTTTTGAAGAAAAATACGAAACTTCAAAAATCGTAGATGATTTTCTATATCGTATAAATGCCGAAATATAGCTTTAACCCGAATTTCTTGCTAAACTAACATTAGCTATTACACAGAGAACCACAGAGAATAACACAGAGAACCACAGAGAAAAAATCTACCTGTTTTTAATCAATTTCTTGATTTCTATTCCGCTCTTTGAATATATTTTCAGACAATATAATCCTGTTGGAAGATTGTCTAAATCTAATTCTTTTATTTCAAAGCCATTTACTACCATTCGACCAAACACTACAACACCTGTTTTATCCATAATTTCAAAATCAACATCTTCTTTTTCTGTATTTTCAATAGTCAGCTTATCTTTAAAAGGGTTAGGATAAACACTCGCACCGATTGATATGTTTTTGTTGAATAAATAGAGTTTTTTAGAATAAAAATAGGAACCGTCAAGATCATATATCTTCAAACGGTAATAATTCTCACTATTATTGGGCTTATCAATATATTCAAAACGACCTTCAGTTGAATAATTAGCTTCATTTTCCAAGCTAAATTCTTTCAAATCATCAAAATTCATTCCTCCGTGACTCTTTTGTAAAACCAAATAATCAAGATCTTTATAATTCTCAATTTCCCAATCCAAAATATTTTTTTCACCTAATACACTGCCATTAAAGTCATTTAAAATCAATGGAAGCACAGCACAAACAAAATCATCCATTGCCGGTTTACTACAAGTACTACTGCTATACGAAAGCACATCGTTACCCGCATCCAAATCATCTTGACTCAATTCTCTTTTCTCTTGACCATTACTAATTGAATAATGCATTATCTGGTTAGCATCAATCACATGTCCCAATTCATGACCATGACCTATTTCATGTACCGCAACAGATTCAAAATCGTATTGATTTGAACCGGTAGTATTGTCAGCCTCAGAAAAATTCCAAGTATTCGAACTACTACCGGGCACATCATTGAAAGCTACGTCCAACTCTCTGACATACCATTCTATGGGGCCACTACCCGAACCGCATCCTGTATATCGACTTGTCATACGCCCGAGCACATTTGAAGCTAACTCATTACCATTATCAAACCGTACAATATTCACTCCATCATCAGCAATAACATCAACTGTAGAAGAACCTCCATCCGCAAAATACACTCCTGTACCATCCGTGCCATCATAATCACATCTCCAAGTACCTAAAGCTCTCTCATAAGCATCCCGGGCATTAGAATTATTGTAAAAATCTGTATAAAACACAAACTTAATACCTCCGCTACCATCAGAATCAACCATATTTGTCCTGTATTGAACACCATTATGTTCTGTGTTTTTTATATTATAATTTATTGTTATATCAGAAGAACTAACATCAGATCCCCCCGAATTATTAGTCACTTTTATATCTCCTGTACCGGCGCCGGAAGGAATTTTTACCTTGATTTGTGTATTAGACCACGAAATGTATTCATCTTGAACAGGAGACATATATCCAGAGCCACCGTTGTCTGCATTTCTAAATTCCACTTTTCCATTACCCTGTGCAGATCCAAAACCTGTTCCATTAATTGTCAATGTTATCATGGTTCCGGCAGTCGTTGATGTAGGAGAAAATGAATTAATGGTAACCGCGTTTGGACTTCGATAATCCAAGTTTTTTTCAAAAAATAAAACATCTTTTTTGGGAGAAAGATTGAATCTATTCAACTTACTAAATAAGCTCTTATCAATACCTTTATAAACAGTAAAATCATCATA
>JALVEE010000140.1 GCA_027008645.1 Saprospiraceae bacterium | reverse complement strand
TGTTGATTTATTTGATTCAGTAGGGACAATAGTTGCTTGTTCGTATGAAGCGGGATTTGTGGACAAAAACGGAGAAGTAAAGCACGTTGACAAAGTATTGGAAGCTGATGCGGTCGCTACTATTGTGGGTTCTCTATTGGGGACAAGTACTACAACAACCTATATAGAGTCGGCGTCAGGTATTGCTAACGGTGCGAGAACAGGATTTGCATCTGTAATAACTGCCGGACTATTTTTATTAGCATTGTTTTTTGCACCCCTTATCGGTATTGTACCGGCATATGCTACAGCTCCGGCTTTGATAATTGTAGGAGTATATATGTTTAAAAGTATAAAAGAGATAGATTTCAATGATTTTTCTGAAGCGATTCCGGCATTTTTAACCATTATCTTAATGCCTCTTAGTTTTAGCATATCAATAGGGCTATCTTTTGGATTTATATCGTATGTTTTATTGAAAGTTGCCTCAGGAAAGGCAAGTAATGTTTCAGTTTTGATGTGGATAATTGCTGCTTTATCTTTAGTCAATTTGTATTTGTCATAGCATATAGTGTCAGCATAAAACAAAAATAATACATTTCTCAAACCGGTAATTGTATTTATTATTTAACTTTAAAACAATTTAGTATGGATGAACAAAACAAACAACCGACAAGAAATTTCAAAGCCGAAGTTATTTACGGATTGAATGACAGACCACCTTTTGTCGAAGCGTTTCTTGCTGCGCTTCAGCATGTATTAGCTGTTTTTGTAGGTATCATTACCCCGCCCCTAATTATATGCAATGCTTTTGGTTTAGGCATCGAGGATACTAGCTACATTGTCAGCATGTCTCTATTTATTTCAGGTGTAGCTACCTTTATTCAAGCAAAAAAAATCGGTCCAATCGGTTCGGGATTATTGAGTATTCAAGGTACAAGTTTTACATTTTTGGGGCCAATTATCGGAGCAGGCATGGCTGCAATTTCCGGTGGGGCATCACCTACTGAAGCTTTGGCATTGGTATTTGGAGTTGCATTAGCCGGTTCTTTTATCGAGATGATTTTAAGTCGATTTTTGGATCAGGCTCGAAAAATTATTACCCCTCTTGTAACAGGTATAGTTGTAACCCTAATCGGACTGACTCTGGTCAAAGTGGGTATTGTTAGTATGGGTGGTGGTTTTGGAGCTATGAAAAGCGGAAACTTTGCTACTTTTCAAAGTTTAGCCTTATCTTTTGGTGTTATGGCAATAATAATTATCCTAAATAGGAGTAAGAACAAATATCTCAGGATGAGTTCTATTTTTATAGGATTACTTGTGGGATATATCGCTTCAATTTTCTTAGGACTTATTGACTTTAGTAAGCTCAAGGATTTATCCATTATTGCGATACCTATGCCATTCAAATACGGATTAGGGTTTAGCTGGAGTGCATTTATTTCCATTGGAATTATTTATATAATTACGACAATTGAGTCAATAGGAGATTTGACAGCTACTTCTACTGTATCGGGCGAACCAATAGTCGGCGATGTATATTTCAAAAGAATAAGTGGTGGAGTTTTAATTCCTTTTTAGCTTCATTATTCAATACATTTCCAAATACTACATTCAGCCAAAACAATGGAGTGATTCAATTGACGGGTGTAGCCAGTCGATATGTAGGATATTTTATTGCTGCGATACTGGTAGTTTTCGGATTTTTCCCAATAGTCGGTGGAATTTTTAAGATAATGCCTGAACCCGTACTTGGTGGTGCTACAATAGTTCTATTTGGTACTGTTGCAGCAGCCGGAATCAGAATTTTAAATTCCATAAAACTAACAAATAGAGACATGATTATTTTAGCTGTGTCTTTAGCAATGGGCTTAGGTGTAACATTAGTTCCGGACATATTAAAAAACATGCCTCAAATGGTAAAGAATGTTTTTGCATCAGGAATCACTACAGGAGGTATTTTTGCAATATTATTAAATATATTGTTACCTAAAGAAAAATGAAGATAGATTATTTATTTAAAATTATTTTTTAATTTAAAATCAAACAAAATGAAAAATTTATTTATAATTATTTTAGTTTTAACCGGACTTAAAGTATCATCACAAAATCTACAAGTCCTCTATGATGTTGGCGAGGATAGAAATCACGTAACTACAACAGTAGAAATGTTTAAACCGGATAAATACGGTAATACATTCTTTTTTATAGATATGAATTATAGTGGAGATGGGGTTAAAGGCATAAGCTTAGCATATTGGGAAATTGCCAGAGTTTTTTCAACAAAAAAATTCCCCCTTGGTCTAAATGTAGAGTTTAATGGAGGATTTGGAAGAAAGGTATTGGATAAAGTTCCCGGAAAACCTACAATAGCATATGGAATAAATAATGCATGGCTTATTGGACCTACCTATTCTATGAATGCCAAAGATTTCTCCAAGGGATTTACCGTAAAAGCACTATATAAAGCAATAGAAGGACAAGAAGGTTTTGGATATCAATTGACCGGAGTATGGTATATTCATTTTTTGAACAGGAAAATGACTTTCAAAGGGTTTGCAGACTTTTGGAGACAGGATTCGGATTTCAATTTTGATGGAAAGGTTGATGCCAATCATGTATTCTTGGCAGAACCTCAGTTGTGGTATCATATTAATAAACATTTTGATATTGGAGGCGAAGTGGAATTATCAAATAATTTTGCATTAGTGGAAGGCTTTAAGGTCCGGCCGGCACTTGGGATTAAATGGAATTTCTAAATAACATCGACTTTCACAAGCTTATTTGTGTGATTATAAAATAGCACCTTTAGGATAGTGCGTCAATTTTAGGATCACATATTTATATACTGCTATTAAGTATCATAAAAAAATTGGGCTCGGATTAAAATTCATATTATTTCGAGCTCAATTTAGTTTAATTGATTACATTTGCATATTAAATTTAATAACATGAATCATATAGAAAAAATAAAAGAATTAGCTGAAAAATACAGAGATTATACTGCCAAAAACCTGTCAAAACTCGTACAAATCAAATCACTAAGTATGGGAGAGAAGGAAGTACAACTGGAATTAAAACGCCAAATGGAAGAAGCGGGATTTGACGAGGTGCGCATAGATGGACTTGGCAATGTTTTAGGAAGAATCGGAAACGGTAAAAAGATATTGGCGATTGATGGGCATATGGATACTGTGGACATGGGAAATCTAGATAATTGGGACTTTGACCCATTGGGAGGAGAAATAAAAGATGGATATGTTCACGGTAGAGGAACTGTAGATCAAGAGGGCGGACCTGCTGCATTTGTCACCACGGGAAGAATTTTAAAGGAATTGGGCTTTGACCGGGATATGACGATATATTTTGTAGGTAGCGTGATGGAGGAAGACTGCGATGGATTGTGCT
>JALVEE010000139.1 GCA_027008645.1 Saprospiraceae bacterium | reverse complement strand
CATCGGAAGAAGTCAAAGTGGGAAGATGATGTCTGAAAAAACTGATTGGACAGACAGCAAAAACAATTCTGATTATTCCATATCAAAATACCTGTCCGAAATGGAAGTTTGGAGAGGATTTGCAGAAGGTCTTCCCGTCGCAATATTGAACCCGTCACTTATCATGGGAGCAGGATTTTGGGATATAGGTACGGGAGAACTATTCAAAAAAGTTTATAGTGGTCTTCCCGTATATCCCACAGGCACAAATGGCTTTATAGATGTTAGGGATGTAGCTCAAATGGCGATTCTTCTTATGGAAAAAAATATAGTTGGCGAACGATTTATTTGCTCTGCTGACAATATAAAACTCAAAGATGTCTTCACTACAATGGCAAAAATCTTGGGCAAAAAGCCTCCTCGTATAAAAATGTCATCAACTTTGGTATCAATAGCCTCTTTCTTTTTGAATATTTTAAGTTTTATTCCCGGATATTCTTCCAATCTTACTTCCCAGTCCCTGAGAAATGCATCTTTTGACTCACTATACGATAATTCCAAATCTGTAAAACAATTGGGTTACACTTATATCCCAATCCCTAGAACATTGGAAGAAACCGGTAAATTATTCCTAAAAACATTTCCGAATAAGATTGATTATGCCTTATTGGGTTTGTAAATTTTTTCAAGCCAGCTTCAGAATCTCTTTGAGCTTCTGAGTCTTGTTTTTGTTTTCTTGCGCCATCTTTCTGTTCCGCTTGATGACTTCATTGATTATTTCCTTTTATACTTTCTAAGAGATTAGTACAGTGGATTACTCGCCAAGAGGTTATCCCAAAGACAATGCACCCTCCTACTCCCCTTCTCCTTTGAAATGTAAGATTATAATAATAAATTATCCTATAAAAGGAGAAGGGGTCGGGGGTTGAGGTTCTGATAAGAAAGGAAAATATATCAGAATTTATCATTGTTCTAAATTAGACCTATATGTATTTTTATTTTTAATTAAATTGATTAAAACACATAATTTGTGACATTTATTTATCTAAACAATTAATTATGAAAAGAATATTTTTATTGATGGCAATGGCTATAATCGCATTTAATGTAAGTGGACAGAAATTAAAACCATATGTTTTAGCCGGATATTCTACAGGAGATGTAAATACGGTAAAATCCGAAGTGAAGCAAAAATTAAAATCCAATGGATTTGAAGTATTGGGATCTTATCATCCGATGAGTAGCAATAGCAGAGTAGTTATTGCTGTATCAAATCCGGATTTGACTTCAGCGGTAAAGAGCGTGGGAGGATTTACAGGATTTGCAGCAGTTTTAAGGGTGGCTTTGACAAAAGAAAACGGGAAAGTGATGATTTCTTATACCAATCCTGAGTATTGGGGAAGAGCCTATTTTACAAAAAAATGGAATGTGGTAAGCTCAAACTATGCAAAACTTGCTTCAAAGTTTAAGACAGCTTTAACAGGATACCAAGGAGACACTTTTACACAATTTGGTTCTGAAGACGGTTTGAGTCCTAGCAAATTAAAAAAGTATCATTATATGATGGGCATGCCTTATTTTGAAGATAATATTGATATTAAGAAATTTAGTAGTTTCGATGAAGCGGTTTCCACCATTGACAACAATCTTAGTTCCGGTGTATCCGGTATAAAAAAGGTATATTCAAAGAAAATAGGGAATATGAAACTTTACGGTTTGGCTTTGACAGGAAGCGAAGGAGAAAAATTATTTATGGCAAAGATTGATGGTTCAAGTCCTAAACACACAGCATTTTTACCTTATGAGCTATTGGTAAAAGGTAACAAAGCATATATGCTGCATGGTAGATATAGGATAGCACTAGCATTCCCAGATTTATCAATGGGACAATTTATGAAAATAGTTTCCACTCCGGGATATATTGAAGATAAATTTGAAGAAGTTTGTAAATAAATAATACATCTGACAAATTTTCCCGCAGCGGACGCTTGTGTCAAGTCAAATGTGGTGTTTCATGTTGATGTTTACGGATGTCGCCAAGAGGTTAATCTCACTGAACAGCGGGATTGACCTCTTAGCGAATAGGTGCATTTCATTTTTTCGCTTTTTTGCCTCACCGCCCTCCCGTAGAAACCTTATCAGGTTTTACGGGACAGGTCTAACTCTCCCGCTGTCCAGCAGGACAAGCTCTGTTTCTCCATTCTATTCCGAAACAGGGAGAGCAGAGCTTTTGCGGGATGGATGAGGGGGTAGATGTGCCGAGAATCAAGAAAATTAAACCTTAATGCGAAATAATGAAATGCACCTGATAGATTCAAACTTATACTAATTATATAAAAATTGTTATATTTACAAAAAATTAAAACCTTTTAACTATGGATTTCACAATAATTCGTCCTGAAACCGGTTCATTGTTTTTTATAATTATTGTTTATCGCCTTGTTTTTTTCGCTGTTATTATTTTGGTTCTTAAATGGCTTGGAGCATGGATGTTTGGAATTGACAAAGTAATTAAACAACAACGAGAAATCCTTGAGGAACTAAAACAGATCAAAGACGAGATCAAAAAGTAATTTGAATATTGTATTTTACTATTTGTTTCAGTCTTTTTAACATGAAGACAAATATCGCCAAAAGTATATTATGAAAAAAGTAAATACTGATAGATTTTTTTTGCTAATGATATTAGCCATATCACTGTTACTGCAATCTTGTTTTATCAAATCAACCGGTCGCAATCATCTATATCCTGTAAAAGTAGTAGTTTTGGGTTCATCCACTGCTGCGGGTACAGGCCCGAAAAACATTAAAAATGCCTGGGTTAACAGATATCGTGATTATTTGATAAAAAAAGATACTGCAAATAAGGTAATAAACCTTGCTGTAGGTGGTTATACAACATATCATTTATTGCCAACAGGAACATTTGTACCTCCAAACAGGCCAAAACCGGATCCTGAGCATAATATAACAAAAGCTGTTACTTACAAACCGGATATTATTATCATTAATCTACCAAGTAATGATGCTGCTTATGGATACAGCGTTACCGAACAACTAAATAATTACAGAAAAATCATGAAACCTGCCAATGAATTAAAGATACCGGTATATGTTACCACTCCGCAGGGAAGAAATATGAGTAAAGAAAAATTGCAAATCCAATTTGCGTTAAAAGACTCCACTTATGCTATTTTTGGAGATAAAACAATAGATTTTTGGCATATATCGGCAACTGAAACCGGAAATATCAACCCTAAATACAACAGTGGTGATGGTGTTCATCTCAATGATGAAGGCCACGCGCTTTTATTTGAAGAAATTGTGAAACAAATAATAAAAAAGTAACTACTCAGGTAGAATCATTTTGATTGAAAAAACCACTTTTTTCGCCATATTTCAGCTATTTTTTTTGACGTAGCTCCACTATGCCTTCAAAAAA
>JALVEE010000138.1 GCA_027008645.1 Saprospiraceae bacterium | reverse complement strand
TGTTGGTGCATAACCATATATTCCTATACCGTTTGTGGCATTGCTTTCTCCGTATATGGCGTCTCCAGAATGACCGGATCCTCCAACAGCCAGATATGCATTTGGGAGGTTAGTATTAATTCCAACTCTTCCGGTATTTCGATATATATTGGAGCCGCTTTCAGTCCATGGGCCATCGTATTCTGCGAGAGGGCTGAGGTCAACTGTTTGTGTATTTCCCGGCTCAGTTATAGTTAGGATATTAGATGCTGAAAGTGTCATAGAAGTTATTTTTTCATTAGATGCATCAGCATCGGCATCATCGACATTATCCACGTCATCAGCAAAACCAGTAGGAATGTCATTTAATCCAGTCCAACTTGTGGTTCCGGGTATCCCCTGAGCTCCTGTGTCTCCTTTTGGCCCCTGAGGACCTGTGTCTCCTTTTGGCCCTTGAGGACCTGTGTCTCCTTTTGGTCCAGTTGCGCCTGTGTCTCCTTTTGGCCCTTGAGATCCTGTCTCTCCTTTTGGTCCTTGAAGTCCTGTATCACCTTTTGGTCCAGTTGCGCCTGGGTCTCCTTTTGGCCCTTGAGGCCCTTGTATTTGCCCCACATCATCCCATGAATTCCCATTCCAAACATGACCATGTCCATCATCTTGTGATATATACATATCACCTATTGAACCGGTATAATTTGGGTTTAAAGCAGCAGAATTGTTTACTGAGCCTACAATTTTAACTCCTGCACCATCAGCACCTTGTATTCCTTGAGGTCCTTGATCTCCTTTTGGCCCTTGAGGCCCTCGGTCTCCTTTAGGTCCTTGAGGTCCTCGGTCACCTTTAGGCCCTTGTATGCCGGAAGGGATAACTACTTTATTTCCATTAGAGATTGATAATTCATTATTAGTTGTATTAAAAGATAGGCTTTGAAGTTCATTATTTGGGTCAGCATCAGCATCATCTACATGAGTTGCTGTTTCGGCGTGCAAAGCATAAGGAACAGAAACCAATTGCGTTGTTCCCATCAATGAATAGTTGGAGCCACCGGAAGCATCCATTTCCACTTTTAACCAGTATTTATTGTTTTTCCAATCTAAATTAGAAATAAATCCGGTTTGATTTTGTCCTTTTCCGATAAGTAGGTTCAAGATGCCAAGATTAGAACTTGTTAATTGATGTACTTCTTCAAATTTCACAGTTCCGGTATTACTACCTTCCAGTAAAGAGATTTTCAAGCTTACAGCTTGGTTTTTCAAGGCTTTACCTTGTGCATCTCTTGCTACAGCTTGGTAATTGAAGTAAATTGGGGATTGTGCAATAGCTAAGCCGGCTATCACTAAAAAGATTGTTGTTAGAGTTAATTTTTTCATGATTAATAATTTTTAGGGTTATTTAATTTTTTCAATTTTGAAAGTTTTTAATATTTGTTCTTTATCGTACAATTGTATAAAATATATTCCCGAGTCATATAATGCTAAATCCATATAATACGGGAAATGCTTAATTGATTTGGTTGATAATTGTTTTCCTTGCAAATCAAAAAGTCTTATATCTATGCTTGAGATATCATCAGTTTTAATAGTGACTCCTGACATAGTAGGATTTGGATATGCAATAATTTCGATATCTTTGATTATATCTTCTATTGCTGTAATAATCAACTTGCCTTGGTGGAAACCTTGAGTCAGACTATTACTACCAGCGATTGCCACCTCGCCTATTGTATAATCCAGTTGACTGGTATTAGTTCCGGTACTGGATATTACTTGCATTTCAATGGACTGGCTAAGTCCGGTATTTGTAAGCAAGAAAAAAATAAAAAAGATTGTTAGATACTTCATAATTTAATTGTTTTTATATGAGAAAATTTATTTGTTTATATTTTGTTATTTTGATAATGCAAAGTAGCATCAATTAAATATTTACTTTTAACTCAAATCGGACAAATACTACCTCAAATCGGACAAAATGGAGTTTTAGCTTAGTTTTTTTATGATATTTTATCGTTACTTAGCTGTTTTGAGGTTTAAATGTACTCGCCAATCAATACTCCACCCCTTTATACGTCCAGTAATTACCGGTATCGCCCCAATCTTCAATGATGTTATCCCACATTGTGCTATTCTGCATCATCGTGTCATAGTAAATGCCCATTGTTGCATTGTTTGTGTTTATATCATTTTGTTTTTGTCGTAAATATGCTTGTTTTTCAGCCTTTGTATTTACTCCATCAGGCCATTTGACATCATACGTTCTGTCCTGCTGTGCTTGTTGATATCCTCTTTCAAAAGCATCATCTGCACTACTGTAGTTTTGATATAGAGAAGCCTGCTGATTGATAATTTGACTTTGCCACTGTTGTTTTTGCTGTGGAGTCAAACTGTTATATACATTATAAATATACTCGTATTGCACCTGCATACTACATAAGTACTGCTTTTGTTCAAGGCTCATGTAATTAAACTGCTGAACTATATCTGTCTGCGCTTGTAATAACTCTTGTTGAGTGAATTGAAGATTTTGCCCCAACATTTGAGCTTGAAACTGCATTAAATATATATATGCTTCAAAATCCTTAAATGTAAAAGCCAACATATTTTGGGAATCAAAGGCTATAACCGGAACATATTTATACATAAGTTTTATTAAAAATGGTAACTCTTGTCCTTGTAAGCTTTGAGCTCCGGCGTAGATTTGACTTATAAGGGCTGAGCGCATTCTTCCAATCATTGCGACATCTGTTATTTGATACATTTGTTGCATTTGGGCATCTACTTGTTCTATTTCTTGCAAAACAGCAAGAGGATTGGTTTTAAAATTGTTTTCGATTTCTCTCAATCCTTCTTGTCTTTCGATTGCTGATAGTTTTTTGTCCAAAATGAATTCTACAAAGCGGAGTTCTTTAATAAAATGTTCTTCGGTATAGCTATATCCATTTACATTAAATAATATATTTTTTGAATTAGTTTTATAACTATTGGTTTGACCATTACTCTGTAAAAAAGCAAAAACTACAATTGTGCTTATAATAATTCTTTTCATAGTGATTTATTTAATTTTGATATTGCAAAGTAGCTTCAAATTAAACTATAGGATTAACACAAATCGGACAAATGCTAACACAAATCGGACAAAATGGAGATTTAAGTAGTATTAATATCTTTTTTCCGAAAATGATTATTCGTTTATTGAATTATTTGTATTATTTTAGAGTTAATTTCTAGTATTATTTATATTTTTTGCATTTTTATATTATAAAAATTATAAAACCTTTTACTTAATGAAAAAGATAATAATTAAATGTTATTTACTTCTTTTTATTTACTCCTTTTCAATTAATGCTCAAATAAGTATTCCTGATAGTATTCATACTGATTATGAAAAATCTGTTTTTTTTCAATCATTAGCTAGGAGTAATAGTAATATAGACTCTTCATTATTTTATATCGAAAAATCTATTATATATGCACAAAATAGTAAAAATGATTCTTTGATAGCCCTATTGTATTATTTAAGAGGTGAATATGCATATATGAATGGGAATTATTCAAAGGCTATTTCTTATATGAAAAAATTGAAAGATTTTGCATTAGAAAAAAAAAATAAAATAGCTTTGTTTAAATGTTATTCGCTTCTTGGTAAAGTTTATAGCATGAATGGAGATCCTAATTTAGGACTTAAACAAAATATAAAAGCTTTAAATCTTATTTTAGAAGTTCAAGATTCTTCTAGAATAGGTGATGCTTATAACAATATAGGTGATGCTTATAAAGCAATGAAACTAAATGAAAAAGCAAAAAAGTATTTTTTATTAGCATTGGATATTTATAATAAGACAAATGTTGATGAAAGTGAAAAAGAAGTTACATATAATAATCTTGCCCGTTGTTCAGATTCATTTGAGGAAATAAATTATTATTTAGACAAATCATTAAAAATTCGAAAAGCGGAGAATAACTTCCCAAAATTAGCAATATTTTATTTTACGAAGGGTGATGCATTGAATATGAAAATGTTTTATCCAGAAGCTCTTCATGCATTTGAAAATGCTTATAGAATATCAGATTCAATAAGTTATGATGTCATGACGAAACTTTCTTTAAATGGAATGGGACAAGTTCTTAATAGTTTGGGAAGGTATAAAGAAGCTATTTTTTATCTGGAGAAAGCACTTTCTTTTAAAAAGTTTAATCTAGATAATCATAATATTTTACTGAGTAGCCTTGCTGATGCTTATCAAGCAAATAAAGATTACAAAAAAGCTTTTTTAATTTCCGTTGAAATGTTGGAAATTAATGATTCGATTCACAGCAATCAGTCAAAAGCTACATTTGCGGAATTTGATGCAAAATATGAAAGTGAAATTAAAGATAAAGAAATTTTAAAACAAAAACTGAAAGTTGAACTTGAAAAAAAGAAAAGAAATCGGATCATATTTGGTAGTATTGCCTTGCTTTTATTGGTGATTTTAATCTATCAATGGATTGCTAATAGACAAAAGAGAAGGAATAAAGAAACGGAATTAGCACTTAAATTAAAAAAAGCAGAATCAAAAAATCTAAAAGAATTAAATAATGCCAAGTCGAGGTTCTTTGCCAATATTACTCATGAATTTAGGACACCATTAACCTTGATAATGGGACCACTTCAAGATGTGATTGGTAAGATAAAGGGAGAGAATAAAGAAACATTGAAAATTGCACATTCAAATTCCAAAAAGCTTCTCACATTGGTCAATGATATTCTTGATTTGTCAACTGTGGAAGAAGGGAGTCCGGAGCTGAATAAATCTGAAACGTGTATACTTTCTTTTCTGAAACGTATTTTTTATTCATATGAATCATATGCAAAAATACGACAAATTGAAACCGAAATAGTAATACCTGAAGGTAATGATGTATTAGTAAATATTGATTTGGAAAAGCTCGAAAAAATAATTAATAATCTAATGTCAAATGCATTCAAATATACTGAAGCAGGAGGTTCGGTTAAGCTATTAGTAGATATAAAAAAAGATACTGTTTTTATTGCAGTTAAAGATTCAGGAGTTGGAATAGATGAAAAAGATATCAAACACATTTTTGAAAGATATTATCAAGGTCAAAATTCAGAAAATATTACAGGTACCGGTATTGGATTGTCATTTGCAGATAGATTGGCGAAAATGATGGGAGGAAGCATTTCGGTAGAAAGCAAAAGAAATGAAGGCAGTACATTTACATTACAAATACCTCTTGATTTATCCAAAGAATGCCCGGAAGATATTGTTGTTTCAAATAATATTGATCCATTGGTAGATACTGAGAAATCAAATTATAAGGTCAACACAATATTTGCAGATAAACCTCGAGTACTCATTGTTGAGGATAATTATGAGATGCAAAAATATTTATCGGGTATTTTGAAAGAATATTTCCATATTGATCTTGCAGAAAATGGTTTTGAAGGATTGAAAAAGCTAAAAGAGAATAAATATGATCTTGTTAGCTCAGATGTTATGATGCCCGGTATGGATGGATTTGTGTTTAGGCAAGAAATGAATAAAAACCTTGAATGGAGAAATATACCATTTATGTTGCTTACGGCAAGGTCATTGAAAGAAGATAGAATAAGGGGGTTCAAACTTGGCGTTGATGACTATATAACCAAACCATTTAATGCAACTGAATATATTGCTAGAATAAATAATTTGATTAAAAATAAACAGGAGAGAGATAAGTGGATCAATGATAAGATGGAAGATATTAATTTAACATTAGAAAAAAATAATGATAATGACATGATAAAAGAGTTAGAAAGAATCATTGTTGAGAATATAGATGATCCTGAGTTTAAAGTAACAAAATTGGCAACAATGTCAAACTGTAGTCCAAGAAACTTATCAAGAATGACTAAAAAGTTAATTGGATTAACACCTGTGAACCTTATTTTGGAAGTTAGATTACAAAAGGCATATCAACTTTTAAAATCAAATAAATACAAAACTGTGTCTGAAGTAAGATATGAAGTAGGAATTGACAATGCCTCATATTTTACAAAGAAATTTGTGGAGAGATTTGGCTTGAAACCTGGAGATGTAACCTAGGACTCACAAGCTGACAAAGGAAGATTGTGAAGCCGGTTTAAGTTGGGAGTTTGTTTTTTTTAACTAACTCTTTTTAACACCAGCTTCAGAATCCCTTCGAGCTTATGAGTCTTAGGTTTCTACCGGGCTAATCCTTTACACAACGGACACTAGAACCGTAAGCTTTATCGTCCAAGCTCTGGCTCACACCCGTGTGGTTGTAGCTCAACTCCCGACTTAAGGCAGCTGAACCATCCTCGCTAGATGACCATAAAAACATGTCTGTGCTCTTAAAGGAGAAACAACAACCACCTACTTCGCAGAGACCTGCGGGGAGACCCAAAAAACCGCTACTTCCGAATGCCCCATTTTGGTCAAGTACTCCATCATTCCATAAATGCTCATTACCTGCTAACTGACTACCTTGGTCGGTACCTCTATCATCGGCTTGTGCCTGTGTCATACCTAATTCCATTTCTAAAGTTTTGTACTCATCGTCTGAGGGTAAGTGCCAGCCGGTAGGACAGACACCTTGGGTTCCTTCTGTAGTACTATATTGCATCATTTCATTCCACTGATATAGCCCTCCGTAAGTTGTACAGTTTGCCGGATTATTATCATAACAATATTTTTCGATGCTGGAATTGTTGGTTTGAGTTATACTACTATTGATCATCGTTCCAACATTGAGATTTTTCGCCATCCAGCATTGTACTCCTATCTGTACAGTAGCATAAGACTGTCCTTCATAGACAAGAGGTTCTCCACGAGTGCATTATTTTACAATCTTTACATTGCTTTCTATATTTATTGTATCATTGTTTTTGATACTTTTACCATTTGTACCTATAAGCGTATCTATAAATATCATATTTTTTAGCTTTAGTGTTCCATTGTTTTCCAGACATCGGGTCGTAGTCGAATTACCGCATTTGACCTTGAGCCCTTCCATCGTTATATCTATTCCTGAGGTAGTATGAAGTGCTTTGTCTATAGCGGAGGCATCGATAGTGATATTTTTGGAGAGACTAGAAGTCAATGATAGATTATGACTCAGATTAAGGGTCGAACTCGTAATATTTATCGTAGAATAATCCAATGCCGGTGAAAATAAAATGCTATCACCATTGTTACTACAGCCCAATGCAGATCTCAAAGAGCCTGTCCCTGCATCATTGGTATTGGTAACCCATATACAAGGGCATTGCAAAGTGTCTCCTGTTATCGCCCAACCATAATCATGTATAAGTTTATATCTGGCAAGGAAACCGTCGCAATAACCTAATCCATCGGCTCCTAATGCCACACTATTTTGTATAGTAGGCAGTGCCGCCCATCCAATCAGAGTGCTGTCATAGTTGATAAGGCTGATAGGAGTATTTTGAAACATGGTGTTCATGGTGGTTATATTGCCAACATTCCATCCACCCAAGTTTTGGTTAAATGCAGTTGCATCTCTAAACATATCAGACATATCCGTCACATCACCCACATTCCATTGGCTCAAATCTTGATTAAATGAAGTTGCAAAATGAAACATCCCAGACATGTCAGTCACATTATCCACATCCCATTCAGATAGTGATTGGTTAAAATCACTAGCTTGCTTAAACATATCAGACATATTTGTAACACTATCTACTTCCCAGCTATTCAGAGGATTGTTAAATGAGGTCGCAAGATTAAACATTGACTCCATATTTTTCACCTTAGATACATCCCAAAAATCGATATCAGCATCAAATAAAAATGCAAAGCTAAACATCTTAGACATATTTTCTACATTTGATAAGTCAGGGGCATCTGAAGCTGTTGAAGTAAGATTCTCACAACCATAGAAGGCATTTTCCATACTGCTCCATTCAATATCTCCCCAATTGTTAATATTAAGGATTTTTTTTCTATCTCCGGAATAATTGAAGTAGATTCTTGGAAAATCCCCGGATATTTTTACCATATAAGTTCCCGGAGCACTATAGGTATAAACAGCATCACCGGTAAAATTGTAAGATGAAGTGCCATCGCCCCAATCGACATCATAAAGGTATGTCTCTCCGGCAAATGTTGGGATAGTGATGGTAGAATTATTTGAGGCTCCTGGATTATTGGTCTTCCATGTGGTGATAAACTCAGCTGGACAATCCTTGCTATCTCCAGTAATTATCCAATTGTTGGGTGCAGAAGTTAGTATAGATCTGGCATTTGTTCCGGCACAGTATTTTAAGCCGAAAGCTCCTAATGCTACATTGGCTTGTATAGTAGATAGTGCCGCCCATCCAATCAAGGTACTATCATAGTTGCTAATGCTGATAGGAGTATTTAGAAACATGGTGTCCATAGCGGTTACATTTTCGATATTCCAGTCACCTAGATTTTGATTGAAGGAAGTGGCATCAGCAAACATCCAATACATATTCGTCACATTACTTACATCCCAATTATCTAAGGGTTGATTGAAGGAAGTGGCACTAGCAAACATAGATAACATATTCTCAACATTTGACACATCCCAAGAATTAATGGGCTGATTAAAAGAATGTGCAGAATTAAACATATTATACATCTCTATCGCACTCGAAACATTAAAGGAGTCAAGTGGTTGATTAAAAGAGTTTGCATTGCAAAACATATATGACATATCCGTCACATTATCCACATCCCAATTATTTAAGGGTTGATTGAAGGAAGTGGCATAAAAAAACATGGAATTCATATCCGTCACATTATCTACATCCCAGTCATTAATATTGCTATTAAAGGTACTGGCATTAGCAAACATCCCGGATATATCCGTCACTCCTGACAAATCCGGTTTATCCGATGCGGAAGATTCCAAATTAATACACCCATAAAATGCATCCCCCATACTTGTCCAAGGGTTATCTCCCCAGTTATTGATATTTATTATTTTTTCTGCATCTAAGCTATTATTGAAATAGATTCTTGGGAACGTACCTGTTATTTTTATGGTATAAGTCCCCGGAGCACTATAGGTGTAGGAGGCATTTCCTGTATGATCGGTTGTTATTGTACCATTACCCCAATCGACATCATAGAGGTATGTCTCTCCGGAAAATGTCGGGATAATAATGGTAGAATCATTGGATACTCCCGGATAATCGGTCTTCCAAGTGGTGATAAACTCCGATGGACAATCTTTACTGTCTCCGAGGATTGTCCAGTTCTCGGGCGCAGAGGTTAGAGTAGATCTGGCATTTGTTCCGGCACAGTATTTTAAATCGTCGGCTCCTAATGCTACATTGGGTTTTACGGATTGTGCAGCCCATGATATGAGCGTATTGTCATAGTTATCTAAGTCTAATCCTGAATAACTCAACATTTCAACCATATTGGTGACATTACTGATATCCCAAGAGCTTAAATCCTGATTGAAAGCGAGAGCTTCATAAAAGGCAGCAGACATATTAGTTACCTGAGATACATCCCATGAGCTGACATCGCTATCAAAAGATATTGCATGATTAAACATGGATTCCATACTTGATACACCGGATAAATCAGGTGTATCACCAGCTGAGGATGTCAGATTGGTACATCCATAGAAAGCATTTTCCATACTGCTCCATTCAATATCTCCCCAATTAGCAATTTCCATAATTTTATCTTTATCGCCTCCATTGGCAAAGTAAATGGAAGGAAATACGCCTTGAATGCGGATAGTATATACACCAGGTGCCCCAAAACCATGAATTACCTCTGTCGTGATACCTATCTCATCATAAATTCCATCATTATCCCAATCAACATTATAGTTGTAGCTTTCTCCTGGTTTTATCGGAATTTTTATTTCATTATTTCCACTAACACCTGACTGATCTGTATCCCAAATAGTGATAAACGGATCAGGACAAGCTTTACTATCATTATCAAAGGACCATCCTACACTAATGAGATCGTTTCTGGCATTTTCACCATTACAATAGTTTAGTCCTGCTACTCCCAAAGGTACATTTGTCTGAACACTTTGAGCTGCCCAGCCTATTAGTGTATTGTCATAATTGGCAAGGCTAAGACCTGTACCACTTAGCATTCCATCCATATTTGTTACACTACCAATATTCCATCCTTCTAAGTCCTGATTAAAGGCAGTGGCATTGAAAAATGTACCTAACATATTGGTGACATTGCTAACATCCCAATTGCTTATATCTGCATTAAAAACACTGGCTCCGGCAAACATTCTTTCCAGAGTAGATACTGCTTGTAGATCCGGAACATCAGTGGCTGTGGTAGTCAAATGGCTACAACCGTCAAAGGCAGATTCCATACTTCCCCAGACATTATCTCCCCATTGATCTATGCTCAATATTTTCTCTTTATCTCCACTATTATTAAAATATATTCTTGGAAAATCCCCTCTGATACGGATTGTATAATTACCCTCCGGATCGTAAGTATGAGTGATATTTCCGGATACATTAAAATCATCATATATACCATCATTATTCCAATCTACATCATAGTTATATCCTCCTCCTGTAGTAGGAATGGTGAATTGATAATTAGAGGATGATCCTGGATTATTGGTTTTTATAGTAAATATAAATGGACAAGACGGTGCATCGCCAGAGATAGTCCAGTTATCAGAATTGATCAATGAAGTTCTGGCAGCAGCCCCTCCACAATAATTTAGTCCGGCAGCACCCAGAGATACATTGGACTGATGTGAGATAGATTCCCAACCGATAAGCGTTGCATCATAGTTAGGAATATCTAAGGCTGTATTGTTTAACATATTACTCATATAGTTTACATTTCCAATATTCCATCCTCCAAGGTTTTGATTGAAGGAAGTTGCTCCTTGAAACATAGCTTCCATATCTGTTACATTGGATAAATTCCAGTTGTTCATGGGCTTATTGTAAGAAGTTGCACCTTCGAACATAGACCACATAATGGTCACATTATCGACATCCCAATTATTGATATTCTGGTCAAAGGAAGTAGCACCGCTAAACATATTTCTCATAGTTGTCACACTATCTACTTGCCAGTTATTTATGTCTTGATTGAATAAAGTTGCGCCATTAAATAAATAGGACATATCTGTTACATGCTTTACATCCCAATCATCAATATCACTATTAAAAGCAGCTGCATTGGCAAACATATATGACATATTAGTCACTCCGGATAAATCAGGTTTGTCAGATGCCGTAGATGTCAAAAAAGTACACCCTTTAAAAGCAGATTCCATGCTTGTCCAGTTAATATTTCCCCATTGGTTTATTTCAAGTATTTTTTCTTTGTCTCCTCCATCATTGAAGTATATCCTTGGGAATGTACCTCTGATCGCTACCTCATAAGTTCCATTAGAACCATAATCATGAGTAATGTCTCCCGCAAGCGCAAAGTCATCAAATATACCATCATTTTCCCAATCCACATCATAGTTATATGTGCCTGATGGGTGAGCTGGAATAGTTATACAAGAAGTACAAGATGTGCCCGAGCCTGTAGTATTCCAAGTAGTAATGAAATAGTCGGGACAATTTTTACTATCTCCTTGTATTATCCAATTATCAGTACCGATAAGAGATTGTCTGGCTCCCTGACCGGTACAGTATTCCAAATCATGAGCTCCCAATACTACATTTAGTTGAATTTGGGGGCTTTGATTAGCCCACCCAGTAAGAGTGCTGTCATAATTAGTTATACTGAGACCAGAGTGGCTTAGCATTCCATCCATACTCGTAACATTGCTAATATCCCATCCTCCCAGATTATGGTCAAATGATGTAGCTCCATCAAATAGCCCGTTCATATTGACGATATTGGATACATCCCAAGAATCCAAGGATTGATTGAAGGAAGTCGCCCCTGAAAATAAACCTGACAACTGAGTAGTGGCGAATACCCAGCCATCCAAAGAGGCATTAAAATCCGTAGCACCTGCAAACATGCCATTGAGATCAGTCACATTGGTCATATCCCATAGATTGAGTGGCTGGTTAAAGGAAGTTGCTCCTACAAACATCTCTGTAGTATTGGTTAAACTGGTAGTTACCCAAGTATTCAATGGTTGATTGAATGCT
>JALVEE010000137.1 GCA_027008645.1 Saprospiraceae bacterium | reverse complement strand
AACCTTCGCAACCCATCGCAACACATCGCAACCATCGCAACATTCGCAACCCTTCGCAACCATCGCAACCCCTTCGCAACCATCGCAACATTCGCAACCCCTTCCTAAAATGTATATTTATAAGCTACACCAAATTGGTAAATACTACCACCACGACTTTGCAAAAATCTAAAGTAATCACCACCGACATTAATCTCTCCTATTCTATTATAAAATCCAACTCCCATACTTGCTCCAAAGAAATTAAGACTATCATGTCCTTTCTTAAGTGCAACTTGCCGTGAAAATTGAGGATTTAAAAAAAAGTAGAATTTTTCACTTGGATGTATGGACATATACACGGGGATTGAGACTTTAAGGTTCTTATCAATTCCTCTTGACTGAGAAAACAAAGCATCAGCTCCTAAACCCAACGACATCGCAAAATCAGAATTTTTATCTCCTATAACTTGATATTTTCCATCAAACATAAAAAACCCTATATTATTTAAACCTACTCCTAACTCTAACCTATCAGTAATACCGCGCTTTGCCCTAACTTGAAAATCAAATAATGGTTCCCATTTATATTTAGTATTCCTATTGTTTGAATAGTTATAGCTTGTCGCACTAAATCCGATAGAGCTCTTGCCCCGGGGCAATGTCCTTCCTGACTCCATCTTCAAAAACGGAATACAGCCGGCAAAAAATATCATGAAGAATAAAATCGCGATTGAATTGTATTTAATGATTTTCATCTGATTGTTTTTTTATAAACCTAAACTAATATTAAAGTAAGGGAAAAAAGGGATTCCACTTACTTGAGATACATTAAAAACATCATTATTTTTATACAAATATGCATAAACCGGATTAAAGTTATTAAAAATATTGGAAACTCCCAAAGATATCTTAAAATTGATGTTTTTTAACCTCCTACTATAATCAAAGCCCATAGATACGGAATTATACAAATCCATTCTCCTGTTATTGCGCGAAGAATAGTCCAAAACATCATTTCCTTCAGTATCCTTATAAATATATCCGGGCAATGTAAAAACCTGTCCGCTATGAAGATGCCAATCCAAATAAAAACTAATTCTATTAAATTTGTACTTGAATCTTGCAGAACCTGAGTACAAAAGATCGTATTTTCCTGCAAAATCAATACCTCGGTTTATTTTATTAAAATTTAAGTTTGTCCTGTTTATAGAAAAAGCCAATTCTAAATCATACTTTACCGTTTTGAATAGAGCCGATAAATTGCTTCCATAGGCCTTGCCTTTACCTGTCACAATATTCTCGTGATAATCCCTATTTATCCCAAGATTTGGAAGAACAATGCCTTTTGATGAAACCGGATTATATATATCTGCAATATCCTTGTACAAGAGAATATTGTGAAGATACTTTAGATACATTTCTGCTTTAAGTATTAAATTTCCTTGTTTAAATATATAATTAGTGCTGTAATTATATGCATCTGCAATTGGCAATTTATCATCGCTGAAAGCCCATATCATGGACGGGATTCCAACAGAATATGAACCCAATGAATGTACGAATTTTGAAGTTTTTCCCAGCGATAAACCGATAAAGGAGTTTTTGGATATTCTAAAATCAATATTTACTGAGGGATTAAAATAAGCCCTTGAATAATCCGGATTGAACAAATACCCTATCTGTAAACCTGTATTTAGTTTAAACAAAGAATTTTTGTATTCATTTGAAAAATGTAACATACCGTTATAATAGACACGATCATCTGCCGTTTCCAGAGACAAATTATGATTATTCAAATCTTTTGATATTTCACCTTTCAAAGCTGGTAAAAGATCGTATTTAGAAAATTTATATCCAATCACAAAAATGCTTTTGCCCTTATATTTTTTATAATCGTTTTGCAATCCTATTTCTCTTATATTTGTAAATGAATAAATCGAAAGATAGTTTTTGCCACCGGAGTTACCTTTTGTCTCAAACAAGGATATTGATTTATTTTTATATTTGGACACAAATAGTACCAGCTCTGATCTAATCGAGTTTTTGAGCAATAATTCTCCACGTAATCCGTAAGCGAAATTGCCCCATTGGTAATTATTTGAAGATTTGGTATTTTCAAAGGAATTTTCTATTTCTATATAGTCATGTCCGGTATAAAAAAAGACACTTGCTTTTGCTCCCATCTTTATTCTTTGAGTGACTTTGAAATTGATATCATAGAAGTCCAAATCATTAAACTTTATTTTATTTTTTATTAGATTAGGAATATATGTATTCAAAATGCTTTTTCTTATATCCAAGAAATAAGAAGTTTTATACTTAACTATTGGTCCGGATAAAAACAATCCCAAATAACTATTACTCAAGTCAAAATCAATATTGTGTTTTTTATAATCTCCCTCAATCAAATGGCTATTGAGCACAGCAGAAAAGGCATTTTGGTATTTCAAAGGTATATAGTTTGAATAGAAAGACACTTTATTTATGGGCTTTTTGTTGAATGAAGAAAACAAACCGAAAATATGGTTGGGTTCAAAGATTCTCACTCCATCCAATAAATAAATATTGTCGTCAGGCGATAGCCCATTAATCGACAATCCTCCTTGAAAATCATTTAGTTTTTCGATTCCCGGTTTAGATATCAAATCCGCCATAACATCATTACTCCCAAGCATAGTTACACCTTCACCGATTGAGTAAACATTCCTAAACATACTGACTTTATCGTAAGACAAATCCGTGTTTATTGAATTTATATCAATTATCACATCTTTGAGAATATTGGACTTATGAAGATAAAATGTACTTTTAATGCTTTTGCTCAATTCTTCACCCGATAATATCAAGGGCGAATATCCTATATAACTAATTTTCATAGAGTCATCAAGGCTGATATTGTCGATAAAGAAAAAACCATTTTCATCGGTTAATCTACCTTTATTTTTGTTCATACTAAATATTGCAGCACCTATCAAGATCTCTCCTGTCTCAAAATCCTTTACATATCCCTCCATACTGATGAAATCACCCGTTTTTTTTCCGGAATAATTCTTAATCAAATAAATATTTCCCCCGTTGATTACAAGTTCAAGATTAGATACCAAAGCGATTTCCTTCAAATATTGTATAACTGAACATGGTTCAACGCAAGTACTAAGCATGGTACTATAATCTATTTGCTCCGGACTATAAGTGAGATTTATACTTGGTTTGCTATCAATAATGCGAAGTATTGTTCCAATTCTCACAGTGTCTTCCTTTAAAACCAATATACTATCCAATGCTCCTGCCTTTTGAGCAGTCAAATCGGTATTTGGAAGCATAAGCAACGATGCCACGGCAAGTAATATCCATTTATTAAATAAATTCATTTGAATAATTTAATCTGCGTAAATATACTCAAAGCTTTTAAATTTATTATAAATATGCAAAATTTTAAGATTTTTCTCTAGCTATGAAAGTTT
>JALVEE010000136.1 GCA_027008645.1 Saprospiraceae bacterium | reverse complement strand
AGTACCGTCTGGCATCCGATTTAATCCGCGATGTGAATAACATCAATATCATTGTGCATCCCGACCCCAACGCCGATACCGACCCGACACACCCATCAAAACTGAAAAACCCGTGGCGCTGGCAGAGTTTCGGTCTGTTTGCCGGGTCAGTGTATGGCGCATTCGACACACTTCAAGAATTGGCAGATGACATTGGACACGACGACTGGACAATGATGTTTCTGCATCAAAAATCACCGGAGGGATTGGAGGAATGGGAAACGGCAGAAGAGCGCTACGAGTGGCTGCCCGTCACCGACAGGAACCAACTGCGTGGCGCACTGTTGGTTGCCGTGCATCCCCGATTGGCGCAGTACAGTTCAGAAACGGGTTTTCAATTGGGGGTGGATAGTGGCAAAAACTGGTGCGTCCCGGAACGAAAGAAAACGCCTCGCCGCGGTGACCGGCGGTTCACTTTTCACCGCGAGACTTATCTGGAACATATTACCGGTTTGCACAAAGCCTATCAATACAAGTGGGACGGCGATGGCACACTTCGGCAAGCATTGAAAGATGATATGGCATATACTTTTTCCCGATACGAACAGCAAAACGAATTGTCCGCCGGAACGATGGATACACTGGCACGATTTATCATCGCCGGGCACGATTTGGGAAAATTGGGTAAAAAGTGGCAGGACTGGGCACACAACTGGCAAGAATTGTCGCAAATCCATAATCCTGCGCCACCCGATGAAATGTTGGCGCACACCGATTACGACGGCAGCATCGCCCAGAGGGAATTGCAGAAAAAGCAAGGCAAGCGCCCTCCACATGCCGCCGAAAGTGCATACGCACTGAGAAAGCCTGCGTTTTGTGCCGCCGGGAGAAACCCAAACCTAACCCGCGCCGCGCTCACCGCCATTGCGCGCCACCACACCGCTACCCATCAGGGACACGTTACCGCATTTCAACCGGCATCAGGTGCGCAAACCGCACTGGAATCGGCATTTTCACAGGCGGATATTGATTCAAGTTTGCTGACCACTGTGACGTGGACATTCTCGGATGACGATTTGGCAAATATGTTTATCGAATCCGATAAAGTTACATCACAGGTTATTCCATATTTTCTGCTGGTTCGCGTTTTGCGGCTGGCAGACCAACGCTCGCAACAATAGAAAGGAGAAATGCCTATGTATCAATCAACGTATTTTGTGGACAAGTCCACGGCTACCTTTGCCGATTCGCTATCGGCTTATGGATTTGCAGCCTTGCTGCACAACCTGCTCCCGGAACAGGTTGACATCCGCATAAAAGACGAGGGCGGCTATTATGCCATCACGCTCACCGAGCCGGTGCAATCCGAATGGGTGGAAAGTGCAACTTATGACCATAATGATGTGCGTTTCATTTTGACCGAGAAGATGAAAAAGAAAGGAGAAATACCGGACATACCAAATATCATAGATTACGAAGCACAGAAAAAACGCAATAGCGAGTATTTTGAA
Organism: Saprospiraceae bacterium; assembly: GCA_027008645.1. Lineage (GTDB taxonomy): Bacteria > Bacteroidota > Bacteroidia > Chitinophagales > Saprospiraceae > JADJGA01. Next base: position 1,969 of record JALVEE010000136.1, on the reverse strand, counting down.
AAACGAAAATCGCTACCCAAAGCGGCGCAACGCCCCGGAGCAAAGGTGGATGAATACCCGGAGTTACAAGCCGTTCAAGGATTGGAACCCCCGCCCGAATGGGATATTTGGGCACAGGTGAATCAAATGTCTGCTATCAGCGCCTATAACAAAATGGTTCTGGCATGGGCAGAAACGGCGTGCTGTTTTCCCGATGTGTTGAAAATCATTCTGCAACTTTTCGCCGAAACACCCAACAGTACTTCGCAAGCCATTTCCGAGTGGAAAAAACTGGCAAAAGAGAAAAAATTATCCAGTAAATTGAATGTTACTGCCAGTCAAGTCTTCAATCCAGGAGCAGTTAAAGGAACTAACGCCGCTAAAAATGTATGGTCTCCTCGCAGACAGCTCGAGCGCTTTTGGTTATTAGAATATCTCAAAGTAGTAGGAATGCACTATGCGGGATTACCGAGAAAAATCAGCAACCCCAAAAATCCAAAAGCAAAAGACCGCAAAACGTATGTGCTTTTGCCCAAAAACATCAAGTTGAGCACCAGCAACCGCGTGTTCAATCGCTTTCGGAAAATTTTATGGGCAAATACTGCCATAAAAATGGACATCATCGCCGCATTGAAATATGCCCATACATTCCTTGAAGAGTGGTCAAACGGGCAAATTAACGATGAATTTTTGTTGATGTTGGGTGATATTCAACCCGGCGACCATGTGCAAGGGTTGGCAGTGGCATATTACAAAGATATGGGCAGCGCGCTGGCGGTACTCAATCAATCAACCATCAACCTGCCCCGCTGGGCGGAAAAAGTTACCACAAAGGAGGAAGCACAACAATTTTTAGACATTTTGGAAGAACACGAACAGATTATTCAAAATTTCAAAGAAGACCGCGGGTTGGAATACGATATGCTGTACCAATACCGCAGTTTTCTATCGAGTGGCGAATTGCGAGATTTCTTCCAATTCACCGCATCATTCAGTAGTTATCTGACCAACAAAATTGAAGCAAAAGAATATGTTCATCAATTTACCACAAAAAATTTGGAGGCTTTAATGAAAAGTAAAAACGCAAAACTCACCCCTATTTTGGAAAATGAAGGTTTCCGCAATGTCGCTCACGCCATCCGGCAAGCAACCGTCAACGCGCAATGGGCAAAAATCCACAACCAACGGCTCTATGATATTCAATACGGCTTGGGGGCGGAATTAAAACGCAAAGCCAACTACAATGCCGAATTTGTGCAAGCCCTCACTGATTTTATGCAGCGATATAATCAAGAAACCGTGCAAATGGCAGAACGTTACAAAGGCGAACCGCCCCGCCGTCGCAAGCAAATTACCACCGATGACATTGCCCAAGTTATTGCGCTGATTGATGAATACGGCGCAAAAACAGTCGGCAACATGCTGATTGCCTTCGGGTACGCCAAAGACTCAAAAACCAACGAAACCGAATCTGAATAAAAAAGGAGAAGACCAAAATGACACAACAAATTTACTCACTCTCAATTTCCGGCAAAGCCACTTTAAATCTGCATTCGCTCAATAATGAGGGGGGCGAAGGCAACCAACTGCAAACCCGAATGGTCGATATTGTGGCAGAAGACGGCACGCTGTACAACGTCAACGCCATCAGCGGCGATATGTTCAAACACATTCAGGCGGAACATTTGCACCACATCGGGCTGGGCAAACTGCCGATGTCGCAAGCCAGCCGCGAGATGAATGCCAACCGCATCACCGCCGACCCCGATTTCCGCAATTTTTTGAAAACCAAACCGACACAGGTCGCCGTTTTGAACAAAATTATCGAAACGTGCGCCATCAGCAGTTTAGAGGGCGTGCTCGTTACCGAAGGCGGTTTTTCCGCCCCGCGCAAAAGCGTGGTCGAATTTGGCTGGGTGGTCGGCATCCCCGATGTGACCCGCACCGAACAGTATTTCCACGCCAAGTATGTGCCCGACAAACGAGAAAA
>JALVEE010000135.1 GCA_027008645.1 Saprospiraceae bacterium | reverse complement strand
ATTTCATTTTTTAGCATTTAATGTTATTTTTTCTATTGGCATTGACCACCTCACTTATGAAATTAATCCGTTATACTTCTATACACTAACACCAATGTGCCTTTAGGCACAAAATATGGGTAAAAAAGGTTATCAACCAACTAAAATACGTGCCGTAGGTACGTAATGTTATCCATATCAACAAAATTTCTTCTAATAAAGCCAAAAAATGAAATATTCACACCATATATCTTTTTGGGAATTATGACAAATTTATTTTTTTTCAATATCTATTTTAATCTAAATCAATGGGAGCAAAAAAATAAAATTCAATCCAATGTTTAATATGGAACAATTCTATTTTCAAACATAATAACATACTAATTTTTGTTTTTGTGATTTTATTGGTTAATTTGCGTCACATTTTTTATAAACAATATACAGTATGGATAAAAGATTGCTTTCTAATAGGGTAAAAGTTATGCCGGAATCTGCAACATTGCAAATGGCACAAATGGCAAGGGATTTAAAAGCACAGGGCAAAGATGTGATAAATATGAGTTTGGGTGAACCTGATTTCGACACTCCCGAAGATATAAAGGAAGCGGCAAAAAAAGCTCTGGATGAAGGTTATACCAAATACACTCCTGTACCTGGATTACCAATGCTAAGAGAAGCAATTGTTGCTAAACTAAAAAGAGACAATAATCTTGACTATAAGCTAAACCAAATAGTGGTAACTAACGGAGCGAAACAAGCTATAGCCAATGTCTGTCTTGCCATGCTTGATCCCGGTGACGAAGTAGTGCTTTTTGCACCGTATTGGGTATCTTATGATTCAATAATAAAAATAGCAGATGGTGTTCCTGTCGTGGTGTATGCAGGCATAGACCAAGATTTTAAAGTCAATGCGGCTCAACTGCAAAATGCTATTACTGATAAAACCAAATTGGTACTGTTTTCTTCACCTAGTAACCCTACAGGATCAATGTATTCAAAATCCGAATTGGCGGAATTGGCACAAGTTTTAAAAGATTATCCGGATGTATATATAATTTCAGATGAAATATATGAATATATCAACTTCGATAAAGGGCATCAATCTATTGCATCTTTTGATTTCTTAAAGGATAGAGTTATCATAGTCAATGGTATGTCCAAAGGGTTTGCTATGACGGGATGGAGACTCGGTTATATGGCTGCAAATGAGACTATCGCCAAGAGTTGTATAAAGATTCAAGGTCAATTCACTTCTGCTGCCAATTCTGTCAGTCAAGTAGCAGCTGCTTATGCTCTTAATCACGGCATTTATCCCGAAATGACAAAAAAATTCAAAGAACGTCGCGATGTGTTTATTAAAATATTAAAAGGTATTCCGGGTTTTAAAGTTAATGAACCACAAGGAGCATTTTATTTGTTCCCCGATATCAGTTACTATTTTGGTAAATCCAATGGTATAGACACAATAACGGATTCGATCAGTTTTGCTGAAATATTGCTAAAGGATGCAATGGTGGCAACAGTCCCCGGCACGCCTTTTGGTGCTCCCGGTTGTGTGAGATTTTCCTATGCTACTTCTGTGGAAATTATAGAAGAAGCAGGGATAAGAGTAAAAAATTGCCTTAAGAATTTTGAATAAAATTATTGTAGTTTATCTCACAGTAAATAAATAGTATAGTTGGTGTCTATATTTTATACACATTATAAAAATATCTATAGATAATGTAGGGGGCAAGCAACAAGTGAATTTAATGATTTATGTTTTGGCGATTTGTTAAATGTAATATTGTATTGCAAATGCATTTGTTTGCAATATAAACTGCTAATATCTATAAGACATCAAAATAATATTGCAGTATTTTTGCCTTGATTTATTTAAAATAATTCTAAATTATATAAAAAAAGCCTCGGCTTTAGATGTAGGATAGAGAATAATATTATCTTTGGCGACGATATTTTGTGGAGAGATGAAGATGATATATCTGTCTATTCTTTCCGATAATTTAATAAAAAACCTAAATATGAATTGGATAATTTCATTTTTTACATCAAGTTTGGGAAAGAAACTGATTATGGCCTTGACAGGGCTGTTTTTGATTGTTTTTCTACTTATACATCTTACCGGTAACTCAATGTTGTTGTTAAATGACGGAGGTGAAGCATTTACCGGATTTGTAGTTTTTATGGAGACCAATCCTTTAATCAAAATTGCTGCATATATCCTATATTTAGGATTCATTATACATATTCTCCAAGGGATTTTTGTTTGGTTGGCAAATAGGAGAGCTAAAGGTGGCTCTTATGCTGTAACCACTACTGCAAATGCCTCTATTTTCTCAAAATATATGTTTTGGTTTGGAATGGTGATTTTGATATTTTTAATCATACACTTAAGTGATTTTTGGCTTGGTTTGAAGGTGACTCATACATTTGGAGATGAAGAGCTTTATGATAAATTGATAGATAAATTTCACAATCCTGTTTTTCTTGTGATATACGAGTTGGGGATGGTGGCGTTATTTATGCACCTGAGACATGGATTTCAAAGTGCTTTCCAGACGCTTGGTCTCAACGATAAAAAGTGGACACCTATAGTGAAGTGTCTTGGAAATATCTATTCTATTTTAGTACCCTTGGGATTTTTTATTATTCCATTGTACGTTTATTTCGTTAAATAACCTTTTAATTATATATATATGGAACTCAAAGGAAATGTACCTCAGGGAGATTTAAAAGACAAGTGGATTGAATATAGATCCAAGATGAATCTTGTCGCTCCAAATAACAAAAGGAATATTGAGATTATTGTTGTAGGAACGGGATTAGCCGGTGGAGCGGCTGCGGCGACATTGGCAGAATTGGGATACAAGGTGAAAGCCTTTACCTATCACGATAGTCCGAGACGTGCTCACAGTATAGCTGCTCAAGGTGGTATAAATGCTGCCAAAAACTATTTCAATGATGGAGATAGTGTTTGGAGATTGTTTTATGATACTATCAAAGGTGGTGATTACAGGTCAAGAGAAGCAAATGTTTACAGGCTCGCAGAAGTGAGTAATAATATAATCGACCAAGCGACTGCTCAAGGGGTACCTTTTGCCAGAGAGTATGGTGGATTGCTTGCCAATAGGTCATTTGGAGGGGTTCAGGTATCAAGAACTTTTTATGCCAGAGGGCAAACCGGACAACAATTATTGTTAGGTGCTTATAGTGCACTTTCAAGGCAAATAGCATCCGGTCAGGTTGAGATGTATAATAGGCATGAGATGCTTGATTTGGTATTGGTGGATGGAAAGGCCAGAGGTATTATTACCAGAGACTTGCTTACAGGGAAACTGCACAGGCACGCAGCTCATGCTGTGGTTCTGGCTACGGGAGGATATGGCAATACATATTTTCTTTCTACAAATGCGATGTTCTCCAATGCATCTGCCTCTTGGAGAGCTGCGAAAAGAGGAGCGTATTTTGCAAATCCTTGTTATGTG
>JALVEE010000134.1 GCA_027008645.1 Saprospiraceae bacterium | reverse complement strand
GGTGTGTTTTTTGTTGTAAGAGACAATAAAAGTAGTCGTCAAGCAACGCGTGATTCAATTGTACATCTTTTAAAGAGTGGGTACAATGTGCTTTTGTACCCTGAAGGGACAGTTAATACAGGAAAAACAACAGCTGCATTTAGTAAGGGAGCATTTGAAGAAGCAGCAAAACACGGGTTTCCTGTTGTCCCAATAGCACAAGAGTATTCTTCTAAAGATGATCTTTGGGAACAAGGAGTATCATCCGCCCAACAATTTTTTAAGCAATTTGGCAAATGTCTTACAAAAGTCAAAGTTGCTATAGGTGAGCCTATACAAAGCGACAATTCATTTACATTAATGAATGAATCTAAAAAATGGATTGATAATAAATTATTGGAAATGCAAAAGGATTGGTCAAGAGCTTATTGATTATTGTTCAACTCCTGTCGGAGTTGTAACCCTCGCACGCATTTACCCCACCGGTTTTACCGATGGCTATTCACATTTTCCCCTTCGGAGAATTTTTATTTTACTCTATAAAATCAATAAAAGATAATCTTGCCATTTCTTTAAAAAATACTTGGATTATGTGAGTGTGCAAAACCACGAAAGTGGTTTAATATGAATAGCCCCGTATGAAATGCGGGGTAAATGAGAGAGTGGAAATGAACGCCGAAAGGTGTTCAATATTCATCCCTGATAAGCGAATGTCTCTGACCTCGCTTCTTGCAATAATGCACTGCCCAAATCAAAACCTTTCAGTCATCATCTTTTTCAACTATTTTTTTTAGTTCATTTAGTTTTAGCATACAATCAATAGGTGTCATAGAATTAAGATCCATTTCGAGCAACTCCTTTTTTAATAAACCTGCTGTTTCATCAACTTTGTCAAAAATGCTAAGTTGGATGGCAGTCTGCCGAGGCATTGTTTTTAGTTTTTTGCCAATACTTACGTTTTCATCATTATCTCGCATCTTTTGCTCCAATTGAGCTAATATTTCATAAGCGCGTTCTATTATCATGCGAGGCATTCCCGACATTCTCGCTACGTGAATACCAAAACTATGTTGACTTCCCCCCGTAACAAGCTTTCTCAAGAATATGACTTTGTTTCCGATTTCTTTTGTAGAAACATTGAAGTTTTTTATCCTTTCAAATTTTGGCTCCAACTCATTTAGCTCGTGATAGTGTGTGGCAAATAGTGTTTTTGGATTTGCTTTTGGATTTTCATGGAGAAATTCTGTCAAAGCCCAAGCAATTGATATCCCATCATATGTGCTTGTTCCTCTACCTATCTCATCTAGCAAAATCAGACTTCTGGATGAAACATTATTCAAGATATTTGCAGTTTCGTTCATCTCAACCATAAAAGTGGATTCGCCACTGGAGATATTGTCAGAAGCCCCAACCCTCGTGAATAGTTTATCAACAATTCCGATTGTTGCTGCTGATGCAGGTACAAAAGAGCCGATTTGTGCCAATAATGTTATAAGTGCAGTCTGGCGTAATATGGCGGATTTACCTGACATATTGGGACCGGTAATCATCATTATCTGCATATCCTCATTATTGAGGTAGATATCATTTGGAACATAGTTTTCGCCGGGCTCCATAAATTGCTCTATTACCGGATGTCTGCCTTCCCTGATATCAATCATATGGGATTCATTCACTACCGGCTTTGTATATCTATTTTTATAAGCTACAGTCGAAAAAGAAATGAGTACATCTATTTGCGAAAGAATATGAGCATCCAATTGGATTGGAGCGATATAATTCATAAGATCAATTACGATATCTTGAAAAAGTCTTTCTTCAAGGGTTTGTATCTTTTCTTCTGCATTTAATATTTTTGTTTCCAATTCCTTTAATTCAGGAGTGATATATCTCTCTGAATTAGTCAATGTTTGTTTCCTTATCCATTCCTCAGGTACCATATCCTTGTACTTGTGAGTCACCTCGAGAAAGTATCCGAAAACATTGTTGAAGTTAATTTTTAGTTTTTCAATTCCGGTCTTTTCCTTTTCTCTTTCCAGTATCCCATTCAAGACCTCTTTGCTATTGTTAATCAAATGTCTCAATTCATCCAATTCTTCGTTTACTCCATCCGCTATTACATTTCCTTTGGCTATTGAGACAGGGACTTCCTCGTTTATTTCGGTGCTTATTCTTTCCCTTATTTTGTCGCAAAGCACTATTTGATCTCCAAAGGCATTCAAATGTGTATTTTTTGCTTTTTCAAGGATTTCCTTTATATGTACAAGTGCTTTTAGCCCACGGTTCAACATTAGAATTTCTCTCGGATTTATTTTTCCAAGAGACACTTTTGATATCAATCTTTCCAGATCTCCTATCTTTTTTAAGTATAGATTGATGTCTTCTCCTTCATAATTATTGTCAAAGAAGTATTCTACAATATCCAATCTTTGGTTAATTGCATTTGTCGATACAAGAGGTAGCAAAACCCATTTTTTCAGCAATCTGGCTCCCATCGGAGAGGTGGTTTTGTCTATGACCGAAAGCAATGCAGTACCAGAATGATATTGTGGATAAATCAATTCTAGATTTTTAATTGTAAACCTATCTAACCACATATATTTTTCATCATAAATCCTTTGGATTGTGCTTATATGTTTAAGGTTTTTATTTTCAGTGCTGCTAAGATAATGAAGAATAGATCCTGCTGCTATTTGAGCTGACTTGAGCTCTTCCAAAGCAAATCCTTTGAGTGATATCACCTCAAAATGTTCCAAAAGATTTTCCCTGCTAAAATCATAGGTATATACCCACTCATCAATTGGATAAGTATAGAATCTTGAGCCAAAAGTTTTTTCGTATTGTTTCTTATATGATTTGGAATAGATGATTTCAGAGGGCTCAAAATTCTGAATTAGTTTTTCGATTGTGTTTTTATCTCCTTGTGATACTAAAAATTCGCCGGTGGAGATATCCAAAAAAGCTACACCCCAATCATCTTTTGGTGAGATATGAATTGAAGCGAGGTAGTTATTGTCTTTGTATTCTAAAAGCTTTTCATCCGTCTTGATACCGGGAGTTACTACTTCGGTTACCCCTCTTTTGACTATCTTTTTTTGTTTAGATGGCTTTTCCAATTGCTCACAAATAGCTACTCTATATCCTGATTTGACCAATTTTGGCAAATACAAATCCAGTGAATGGTACGGGAAGCCGGCAAGTTCCAAATCACTTCCCCCATTATTTCTGGAAGTAAGCACTATGCCCAATGCTTTTGATGTTTTGATAGCATCTTCTCCAAATGTCTCGTAAAAATCACCAACACGAAACAGCAGGATGGCATCAGGGTGCTTGGTTTTAATCTGTTGGTATTGGGTCATCAATGGAGTTACTTTCTTCACTGTACTTTTGTCAGGTTTTGCCAATTTTCTCTATGTTTTGATTATGAGAGAACAAAAATAGTCAATTAGCCCGAATTATTCACCACTTTAATTTATATATTTGGTTA
>JALVEE010000133.1 GCA_027008645.1 Saprospiraceae bacterium | reverse complement strand
AAGGTATGGAAAGATCTGATGGGCGAAATGGTCGATAGATATACAGCATCGTTGAAAGTAACAAATAATAAATTAATCATTTTGATTACTTCAGGCCCATTAAAACACGAATTGGCATATAGCAAAGACAAACTTATTGCTAAGATAAACGAAAGAATGGGAGATGACTTTATAAAAGAGATAATTATTAGGTGAGATTAGGGTTAAATAACGATAATAGGGAACTAAATTTTGTAATTTATAGTTATATTATTAAAATGCATAAAAAAATATGTCAGTGAAAAAAGATGTTGTTCAAACTAAAAATCCAAGAACAGGACGATATGTGAAAATTGACAGGAGTAAAGGTAGAATATTAACAGCTAAAAAATCTCCAGGACCGTATAAGGGAATTCCTGTTTTAAGAAAAAGATCGTCATGATAGTGTATTCACCTATTAACGGTGAAGTCTTAACAAATGCTTTTAAGTTTTATCCACGTACGGCTTTTGTTATGACAAAATTAGGGATGCCAATTTCTGAGGAGTTGGCCGCTATGCGAGATGCACTTAAACTTCAATTGGCAAAATGTCAATTTAATGAAATAGATGCTTCAAGTTCTGTTACAGGAAAAGACTTTCTTGATAAAATTTGGAAAGTTATTTTGGGAGTGCCTCTTGGTATCGCTGTGTTGACAAAAGATATTAAACCACGAACTTTAGCTAATATATATTATGAGTTGGGTATAATGGATGCTTTAGGAAAAGAAACTATTATTGTTAAGTCACCAAATTATGATATACCATCGGATTTTAAAAGAACAGAGTATATAAATTTTGACAAAAGTTTTAGCAAACAATTTTTGAAATTTATTGATAATTTGAAAGAGCGGGAAGATCATTATTGGTTAATGTCAGAAATAATTCAGGCAGATCCAGTTCTTTCTATTGATTACATAAAAAGAGCATACTTGCTTAATCCTTTGAAAAAATATAAAAAAGAAGCTAATAAAATTTTTATCGAAAATGATTTGAATATTGATGAACAATCTAAATTACATATTAAGAATTTTTTAAATTCGAGATAAATAATTTTAGTTTATAGTGTTTTGGCAATATTTTAAAACTCAATGCTTTCCCCAATTTCCAAAAAGATAATCTTTTTTCCTCTTTCCTCAAATTCTTTCTTTACCATTTCCTTATCGACGACGATATAGCCAAAAGTATCATAATGATACGCAATTACCGTGTCACATTTCACAAAATCACTTGCTATAATGGCTTCTTCGTATCCCATTGTGAAATTATCTCCAATCGGTAATACACAAAAATCGAGTTTTGGAGTTGTGAGAGGGATTAACTTCATATCCTGAGTCAAGGCAGTATCACCAGCTATGTAGAAACTGATTTCATCATTCCAAACGACAAAACCGGCCGGGTTACCACCATAAGAACCATCAGGCATACTGGAAGAGTGTATGGCATTGACCATTTTGAGTGTACCAAAATCAAATTCCCATTTTCCGCCGTGATTCATAGGATGTCCCTCTATATTTTTTGCAGCGAACCAATTGATTACTTCAAAATTGGAAATAAGTTTTGCTCCAGTATTTTTTACAATTAGTTCTACATCCGCGACATGATCTGCATGACCATGAGTCAGTAATAGATAATCTGCTTTTAATGAGTCAATATCAATGTTTTTTGCTAATTCATTAGCTGATATAAATGGATCTACAATTAAGGATTTACCATTTGTTTGTATCTGAAGCGAAGCATGACCGAGATAAGTTACTTTCATAATTTTTAATTTAGGTGTAGCGAGAAAACTTTTAATACGTAAAATTATAAAGTTTTCAACAAAAAAGCAAATATTATTGTTGGTAATTGAGATAGTAATTTCTATAAGAGGAGAAATATAAGAATATATGATAACGATAATCGCAGGATCGAATAGAAAAGGGAATAATTCCAATTTAATAGCTGAACTATACAAAAGGACTTTATTGGATTTAGGTATTGACAATGTCAAATTGATTAATTTGGAGAATATGCCTTTGGATATACTGCACCCGGGTATGTATTCAGAGGAGAATGAATGGATTGAAAATGTAAAAAAGGAATATCTTTTTTCAACTGATAAATTTATTTTTATTTTACCGGAATACAATGGGACATTTCCGGGAGCGGTTAAATTATTCATTGATGCGTTGTCATCTAAGGATGCGGAAAAGACTTTTTATGGAAAAAAAGCTGCTTTGGTGGGCATTTCTGCGGGAAAATTTGGTAATTGGTTAGGATTAGAGCATTTTGGAGTTGTGATGAATTATCTTAAAATCAATGTTTTTCATCAAAAGGTTTCTATTTCAGACTTATGGAAATATATGAATGACGAAGTAGGCTTTGAAGATGAGAAAACCGAGGAGTACATCAAAAGACAATTGGAAGGATTTATTAAATTCTAAAACAAAGCGGTGAAGAGAGTTAAATACAATGATTTAGGAAGAATCTCTTATCAAGAAGCATTGGTCTATCAAGTAGAAGCACAAAGAGCTCTTATTGACAGGAAACTTAAAATCAGAGATGGGAATATTGATGATGAAAGTGATTTGATTCACAATTTGTTTTTCTGCGAACATAAACCTGTTTACACATTGGGCAGAAGTGGTTCTATCGATAATCTTTTGTATTCTAGTCCGGAGTTGAGCCAAAAAGGAATTGAATTTTATAAGACAAATAGAGGAGGGGATATTACGTATCACGGACCGGGACAAATTGTGGGATATCCGGTATTTGATCTTGATGAATTTTACCATGATGTACACCGATACGTGAGAGATATTGAAGAAGTGATTATCATGACAATGAAAGATTTTGGTATTCAAACACTAAGAATTGAAGGCTTGACAGGAGTATGGATCAAAGGGGAGGGTAGTGATCCCGATCGAAAGATTTGTGCTATTGGTGTCCATATTAGCAGATGGGTAACATTGCACGGTTTTGCACTTAATGTAAATACAGAATTGCAATATTTTGAAGGTATAGTTCCATGTGGTATAAGTGAAGAGAGCAAAACAGTTACTTCTATGCAAAAGGAACTGGGACATATTGTTGATTTGGATAAAGTGAAGTATTCAATAATGAATAATTTTGAGAAAGTATTTGACTTGAGATTTATTTGAATTGAGGATTTTATTTTTTTGCATAATTGAATGACTGATTGAAAGGGGGGGGAACAAGGAAAAGTTTTAAAATTGATGTGTCGTTAGGTACAAATAGGAGTATTTCATTTTTTCGCTTTTTTGCCTCACCGCCCTCCCGTAGAAACCTTATCAGGTTTTACGGGACAGGTCTAACTCCCTCGCTGTTAAGTGGGACAAACTCTGTTTCTCCACTCTGTTCCGAAACCGGGAGAACCGCTACCCGCATTTTCCTTTACGATGAGTCGTGGGTTGCTACCTCCCCCTATCATTTTTCGTAACAAAGTGGAGAAAAATTATAAGGGGGAGAGCAGAGCTTTTGCGGGATGGATTAGGGGGTAGATGTGCTGAGAATCAAGAAAATTAAACTTTAAAGAGAAAAAATGAAATACGATTGCAAGGAGTGATTTTGAAGCCGGTTTATTAAGAAAGAATAAAAAACAATGTATTAATAAAATGAATTTACAGAACAGCGTATTTCATAAGCTAGTTTCACTATTGCCATTACATCAAAACATGAAATAACCGAAATATTTGGTTAAAATACGATAGTGTTGTATATAGATTTGCAAACAATTCTTAACTTTGCGTGATTTTTTAATATAAAAACTTTAATTTTGATTTTTGTTGTCAGCCTTGCAGTATTGATTAAAGCAAGTGATGTTTTTGTTGAATCAGCAGAAAAAATAGGTTTGGCACTGGGCGTTTCCCCTTTTATTATCGGGGTTACAATTGTCGCATTTGGTACTTCATTGCCGGAGTTAGCGACTTCGATAGCTTCAGTTCAAATGGGAAGTTCAGAGATAGTTGTTGCCAATGTTGTTGGCTCAAATATAACCAATATATTGTTAGTCGTAGGGGTTGTCGCTGTTGTAGGGAAAGGTATTGATCTTAATTACAATATCATGAATATCGATATGCCCATGCTTATAGCCTCTGCATTATTGATGTGGTTTACCATATCGGATGGACATTTGGATATGTTTGAAGTATCTTTGTATTTAATCTCTTTGGCTATATTTTTAACGCACTCCATTAAGAAAAAACGGGTTAAAGACGAGAATAGACCGGAATTAAAACCCATGTCATTTTTGTTATTATTGGTAGCCGGGGTATTGATATATTTTAGTGCTGTTTACGTTATACAGGGCTTGAAAGGAATAGCAGAGATAGCCAATATTGACAAAGCGATAATATCAACAGGAGCATTAGCATTGGGTACATCTTTACCCGAATTGGTTGTGAGTTTAGCAGCGGTAAAAAGAAATAATCACTCAATTGCAATCGGTAATGTGCTAGGGTCAAATATATTCAATACATATGGAGTTTTGGGAGTGTCTTCCTTATTTGGTAATCTTGTATTTCCGGCTTCAGTATTGACTTTTTCAGCTCCTTTTATGATAGGCTTAACGGTAATGTTTGCATTTGTAATGCTCACTAAGCGAGTCAGTAGATGGGAAGGATATATTTTGTTGATTTTCTATACATTTTTCATTTACAATTTGGCCAAATTTGGAATTGTCGCCTAATCATTTATCAGTCATAAATTATTTGGTATGAATATAGAGTTGTGGTGTGTAGGAAAGACGCAGTTTGATTTTGTAAGTAAGGGAATAGAAGAATTTGCGAATAGACTAAAGCATTATACAAACTTTAGTATTGTTTATATAGATGATATTAAAAAAGGGAAGAAAGAAAATTACTCTATTATAAAAAAACGTGAAGGGGAGCAAATATTAAAAAGGTTGAAGGGGGAAGAAATAATGATATTGATGGATGAAAATGGAAAAGAAATGGATTCGGTTAAATTTGCAGGTTTTATTGAGAATAAAATGATTTATTCAGGCAAAAAAATGGTCTTTTTAATAGGAGGAGCATATGGTTTTTCGCAAGAGGTATATTCAAGGGCGGATTTTAAACTTTCTTTTTCACAAATGACCTTTTCGCACCAACTTATTAGGCTTTGTTTTGTTGAACAATTATACAGGGCATTTACGATTATAAAAAATGAAAAATACCACAATAGTTAAGATATGATAACAAAAATAATATCGGTTATAGTTTTTCTTGTTTCAATGCAAGGCTTTAACGACAGAAGTTTATTTGAAAGGTTCAAGCATTCACCATATCGCGTGGTACATTATAAAGAATATTACAGATTGTTGACCAGTGGCTTTTTGCATGGCAGTTGGGTTCATCTATTGGTGAATTTATTTGTTTTTTGGCAATTTGGAGAATTTGTTGAAAATTTTATTTTTATTTCTGTTTTTGGAAAAGTATTGGGTAGCTTTTTATATCTTTTGCTTGTACTTTTGGCTGTAGTCGTTGGGAATATTCCAAGTACAATCAAGCATAAGAATGATTCGTATTATGGAGCGATAGGATTATCCGGAGCGGTATCTGCAATTTTGTTTTCGTATGTTTTAATCAGTCCTTGGTCAAAAATATATTTGTATGCGATTATACCGATATACACTGTGGTAGCTGCTGTATTGTATCTAATATATTCACAGTGGGCTGCTAATAATTCCAGAGACAATGTTGACCACTCCGCCCATTTTTATGGCGCGATTTTTGGACTTGTTTATACGATTGCGGTATATCCTGCAATTGTGTCTTATTTTATTGATAGGTTAACCAGGGATTTTCCATTTTAAATACAACAGTATATTTAAGTATAATTTTTTTAAAAAAAGTAATATAAAAAAATAGATTTATGAGTAGTGAAATTAATAGAATAGCAGTTTTAACTTCAGGTGGTGATGCACCGGGCATGAATGCAGCTATAAGGGCTGTAGTAAGGACAGCTTCCCATTTTGATCTTCATGTTTATGGAGTATTTGAAGGTTATAAAGGATTGATAGAAGGAAATTTTAAGAGATTAGAGAGCAGAGATGTGGCAAATACTATATTGAGAGGAGGAACTATATTGAAAACTGCGAGATGCGAAGAATTTAAGACAGAAGAAGGGAGGAAAAAAGCCTATGATAGTTTGATGGCTTATGATATTGATGCGGTTATTGTGATTGGTGGAAATGGTACTTATACCGGAGCAAAATATTTTACTGAAGAATATGATATTCCTTTTATCGGCTTGCCCGGAACCATTGACAATGATATTTATGGTACGGATTATACCATTGGTTTTGATACATCAATTAATACTGCGGTAGAAGCTATTGATAAAATTAGAGATACAGCCAGTTCACATAATAGATTGTTTTTTATAGAAGTGATGGGACGACATGCAGGTTTTATAGCATTGGAGACTGGTATTGCTTCCGGTGCGGCTGCTACCTTTTTGCCTGAAACAGAATGGGGTATTGATGAATTATTGAAAATGTTGAGAAATGCAGCAATCAGAAAAAAACTGTTTAATATAGTTGTCGTAGCTGAAGGTAACAAGAATGGAGATGCACATACATTGGCTAAATTGGTGCATGAAAATCTGACGAATTACGACACTAGAGTTACGACCATTGGGCATTTGCAAAGAGGAGGTTCGCCTACTGCTGCTGACAGGGTTCTTGCAAGCAGGCTTGGGTTTGAAGCGGTAAATGCATTGGTAGATGGAATCGAAAATAAAGCTTTGGGTTTGGTTCACAATAAATTGAACAGGGAATCATTTAAAAATGCAATTACGAAAAAGAAAAGCTTGGATGATAGAATGGTCGAAATCCTAAATGTATTAGCAATGTAGAGAGTTGTTATGGCGATAAAAATATTAGCGATAGAGTCCTCATGTGATGATACTGCTGCATCTGTCATTGTCGATGGAAAGATTAGAAGCAATGTTGTTGCAAACCAGACTATTCATAAAATCTATGGTGGAGTGGTTCCTGAAGTAGCATCAAGAAAACATCAAATCAATATCATTCCAACTATTGATACTGCCTTGAAAAAAGCAGAAGTTAATAAGAAAGATTTGGATGCGATTGCGGTAGTTAGTGGCCCCGGATTGATGGGGAGTTTGATTGTGGGGGTGACCTTTGCAAAAACTCTTGCTTTGACCTTGGATATACCATTGATAGAAATAAATCATCATCAAGCGCATGCGATGGCATTGTTTATCGATGAACCTAAACCAAAGTTTCCTCTGCTTGCGATGACTGTTTCAGGAGGACATACACAGATCAGCATAATGAGGGATTACAATGATATAGAGGTTATAGGGAGAACATTGGACGATGCAGCAGGAGAGGCGTTTGATAAGACGGGAAAGCTACTTGGCTTGGATTATCCTGCCGGACCAATTATAGACAAATATTCAAAAAAAGGCAGTGCCATTTTTACATTTCCCGAACCAAAAGTCAAAGGCTTGGATTTTAGTTTTAGCGGATTGAAAACAGCAATAATGTATTTTGTTCAAAAGGAGAAAAAGGATAATCCTGATTTTGTCAAAGAAAATATATACGATATTTGTGCATCAGTCCAAGATAGAATTGTTTCTATTTTGATGAATAAATTAGTGAAAGCATCTAAGATGACAGGTATCAAGGAAGTTGCAATAGCAGGGGGCGTTTCTGCAAATTCCGGATTAAGAGAGGCATTGGTTGATAAAGGGAAACAGTTGGGATGGAACACTTATATACCAAAATTTGAATATTGTACGGACAATGCAGCGATGGTGGCAATCACAGCCCATTACAAATTCTTGGATAAGAAATTTGCGGATTTGTCTTTGACTCCAAAACCGAGATATTCGCTTTAGGAAAAGCTATGTAGCAATCTCCATTTGCTCTTTGATTTGTCAATTTAACAAAAATATTATTAACCCGCATTATTCATGGGTTATTAATATTATCTGGTTATGCCATAGAATACGTAGTGAGAGTTCAAAATACCAATAGTAAAGGGAAGCGCAAGAGATTTTTAACGAGTAAATGGACAACCATTTTTGAGATATAAAATTTTTAAGCATTTCCTTTAATTACAGGTAGTTTGAGCTCGTAATAGAAATACTTGTGATTAATTCGGGCTAAATGCCTACTTGGATTTGCAAAGTGTTTAGTGTAAATATTATAGATTTGATGAGCGTATTGCATCATTTTAAAATAATCCCTTAAAGTTTCATAATATATGGAACTTATTTCTTAGCTTTGATGTTTAAAGCTAAAACAAAATAAGGTTGGAATTATTAAGGAAAGATAAATTAGTAAAACTCAAAAAGAAGAATAAAGGTAATAAGAAGTTGATTTTAGCAGTCGATAAGTTGATTTTGGATATTGAAAAAGCCAATTGGAAGAATTCGGTGGACATTAAACTGACACGTCCGGATGCTGATAAAATTCATAGTGATGGCTTTTACTTTTTTAATTTAAATATTCATAGAACAATGATACTAATTGTTTTTGATGAAGAAGAAGCTATAATAATTTGGGCAGGATCTCACAAAGAATACGACAATTTATTTAAAGGGAATAAGAGAACAATTAGAAAGTGGTTAAGAAATCAAAAATTAATATAATAATTATGGATAGATTCGCAATAAATAGAATTTTAAAACTAACTGATATAAGGAGTGAATATGAATTTGAGAAAATATCTTCATTATATCTTCAATTAAGAAAAAAAACTAAAACATCAGATGTTGATTATCAGGATGAGAGGAATCATTTGAAAAAATTGATTAAGGAATATGAACATAAAAATTGGTTAAAAGAAGAAGATATAAGCGAAATTCAGATAAAAGAAAGTGATACTGCTGAAGATTTAGTACGAAAAGAAAATGAATTTAACCAAAAACGAAAGGAATTAATTAAAAAAAGACTTAAAGAATATAGTTTAAATCAAAATGATCTTGCAAAGATACTTGGACATAGAAAAGGCTATATGTCAGAATTGATAAATGGGTTAAGACCTTTTTCAAAGGAAGATATTATAATTTTAAATCAATTATTGAAGATTAAATTAGAAGATTTAATGCCACCATTTATTAAATATTCTAAAGTAATAAAAGTAAAAAAAGCATTAAGTAGTATTTCTAAGGATAAAGTAAATTTGAAAGAAGTTAGTCTTTTGCAAATAGCTTAGAAAAAAAAGGAAACGGGGAGTGTTATTGGTTTTTGATGAGAGCGAAAACCATATTGGTGATTATCGAACGTCGATTAACAAATGCAGATTTAAAGAAGTAAAAAATGAAAATTGTATTAGCTTTTTAGAAGCTTTTCAAGATAATGCTCCTTAAGTCCGAACAATTTTTTTATGCTTTGCAATTGTTTCTGATATTCACTGCGTTTACTATCTGATATTTTACTTTTCTTACCAACTATCATTAGGTTTTTGGGAGTATGTTCGGTGGATATAAATTCAAAAATATTAGTTTTGTATCCATGTATCTCCATTATCA
>JALVEE010000132.1 GCA_027008645.1 Saprospiraceae bacterium | reverse complement strand
TGTGTCTGTTAGTATTTCTGCTTGTCTCTCTTTGAGAATACCGTGTTTCACTATTTGATTTAGTTCATTTTCTATACTCATGTCCATTCTCACTTGTTTATGACAGCAAGGGGCACAAACAATTAATGAAGCATCGGCCTTTATCCCTCTGTAAATAGCTTCGTCTGTTGCCGTATCACAGGCATGAAGTGCTATCAAAACATCTATTCTATCTAAATCGGTTTTTTCTATTGTGCCTTGAACGAATTTAAGATTATTGAAATTTGCTTTTTTTGATATTTCATTGCAGGTATTGACCAATCCTGCGCGGTATTCCACTCCTGTCAAATAGACATCTTTGCTTACTCTATTTGTGAGATAGTCATAGAGTGCAAATGTGAGATATCCTTTACCTGAGCCCATATCTACTATATGAATTTCATCCTCGAAATTTAATTCATTAAGTTTTGGTGCTAAGAGTTCAATGTATCTGTTGATCTGCTTAAATTTATCAATCTTTTTATGAAATACATCTCCATTTGGTTTGGTTATTCCTAATTCTCTGAGATAGATATTATCTTTAGCTTTGATATACCTTTTCTTTATTTTATCGTGGTTTAGACTTTCAATTGTATAAAAGGTAGACTCGTTAGTGATAAGTCTGATTTTACCTTTTTTAGAACTGATTAAAGAGATATTTTCTGTTGTTGTAAACAGATCTGCATTGTAAAAATCATTAGAGAGACCATGTATGATTTTGTCTATCCCCTCAGAAAAATCAAAGTTTTTTGTAATATCTTTCGTGTTGTGAGTATAGACGAATTTCAACTTAATTCCACTATTTAGTGTTACAAGAGATACCATGATTTTGTTTAAATCCGAAGATTTCTGTCTTTTTTTTGAAATTACAAGTTTGACCAAGTCTTTACTATCAATAGCATTTGTCAATCTATCGATGAATATATTTAGCTGTTTACCGTCCATTTGTTGTTTTATGTGTTTTATAAGAATCAAAAGTAATAACATTTTCCAGAAATAAATATAGATATTCAATGATATATCCAAACAGCATCCAGAAAAAAATATAATCCAGCCTGATATATATGAAAATCAATCAAACATAAGTCTCCCCTTCTAATGTCCAATAAATGCTTTGTTGACTAAAATGCATATCCGATAGATAGTCCTGTTCTAATATCGGGCAAATATAAGGGAACTTTAGCTCTTATATAATTACTTCCGGTAGAAATTCCCGTTAATTTCCGAAGATATGAGCCTAAAATGGGTATGCCGGAGTATATCTTCTCGATAGTGTTTTTTACTGTTTCGAAATCAGGGTTTTCAGAGTCAGTTGAATATTTTATCGCAAATACATCACGGTCAAATTCCACACCCAAAAAATACCAGTCAATGGTGAAAGCTTCAGATATTATCCATTGAGCACCTAATTGAGCACCCAAACCCAATGAGTAAAAGCTTCCTTTTACATTGTATAAATCTCCGGAAATAATATCTGAGCCCTTGACAGAATAATTGCTGTATTTGAGATATGTGGATAAATAGAAACCTCTCGGTGCATCTTTTTTACTAAAATAAAATCTGTATTCAGGTATAATAGCATAGGCAAAAAACCTTCCTTTTAAACTTTTGTCATCAATCTCATCAGGGACTAGAAAACCGGGTAAGGATCGCGGCCTGTAAAATGCAAAATTTACATTTATACTGCGATTGGTATTAATAGCTCGCTCATAGCTCATATTTATCTTAAAAAGATCAACTAAGCCTATTTTGATCGCGTTTTGCTGTGAAAATACAGGTATGGAAATAATAAGTAGAACAAAGGGAATAACTTTTTTTAAAAGATTTGATTTAGTCATGTTTATAATTTAAAATAATAACGATGAGTGGAGATATTATTACATCTTGGAATTAAATTAACAAATTTCTAACAGAGTATGTTTTTTTTTTAATTATGCGAGATGCTTCCTCTGTTTTGGAAGAGTTACCAATCATGTTTTTTATTTGAGTAACTTCTTTTTTGCTTAATTCTCTCCAATGGCCAAGCGGTAATTTACCCAGATTAACATTCATTATTCTGACTCGTTTCAATTTTGTAACTTTATAATCCAAATATTCGCACATACGACGAATTTGCCTGTTTAACCCTTGAATAAGGATAATTCTGAAAGAGTAATTATTGATTTTTTCAACTTTGCATTCCTTGGTTATTGTTCCAAGAATAGGTATGCCAGATGACATTTTCTTTATAAAATCACCCGTTATTTGTTTGTTAACCGTGACAATATATTCTTTCTCGTGATTATTGCCTGCTCTGAGTATTTTATTGACTATATCTCCATCGTTTGTAAGAAGAATAAGGCCCTCTGATGGTTTGTCCAACCTTCCAATTGGAAATAAGCGTTGTTTGTGATTTACAAATTTGACTATATTATTTTTTTCCTTAGGATCTGTAGTGCTGACAATCCCTACCGGTTTGTTTAATGCAATATAAATATGTTTTGGTTTTTGAGAAATAGGTTTATTGTCAATTTTTACGATATCTCCTTTTTTTACTCTATTACCGGATCGGGTAGGGCGGTCATTGATTGTTACTCTGCCAGCATTGATTAATTTATCTGCTTC
>JALVEE010000131.1 GCA_027008645.1 Saprospiraceae bacterium | reverse complement strand
ACAGGAAAAGATGTCGTTTTTTCAGGCAAATCGGGAGTATTTGGTATCATCGGAGCAGGCAATTTTACCAAGATGACTTTACTTCCTGCTCTAAAAGGAGTCCCTATCAAGTACATCGCCGGTGCCGGAGGGGTTAATTGCACGGCATTGGCAAAAAAATACGGCATATCCCACAGTACAACAGATTACAAAATGATTCTACAAGACATGGATGTGGATAACGTCATTATTACCACAAGACCTAACCTCCATGCTTCAATGGTCATCGATTCTCTTTATGGTGGGAAAGATGTCTTTGTTGAAAAGCCACTGGCATTGAATTTGGATGAATTGCAAGGAGTTATTGATGCCCAGATGTCTAGCGGTAAGGTTGTTACAGTGGGTTTCAATAGACGTTTTTCACCCCATATTCAGAAGATTAAATCTTTGATTCCTGTTGAAGCACCAAAAAATATGATTGCCACAATGAATGCTGGTTTTATTCCCCCTGAGGTATGGGTGCACGACATGGAAATAGGTGGTGGCAGAATCATCAGTGAAGCTTGTCACTATATTGATTTGTTGGTTTATCTTTCCGGTAGTAAGGTAAAGTCAGTTTGTATGAATGCCCTTGGGAAAAATCTCCAAGAAAATACCGATAACGCTTCGATTTTGCTCAAATTTGATAACGGTGATGCCGGTGTGGTCAATTATTTTTCAAACGGAAATAAGGCCTATTCAAAGGAACGGATTGAGGTGTTTTCCGAAGAAAAAACCATCGTCATGGATAATTTCAGGGAAACCAAAGCTTATGGTGTAAAGGGGTTTTCTAAGTTAAAAACCAAGTTGGACAAGGGACACAAGGCTCAATTTGACTTACTCGTTAAGAGCGCTAAAGAAGGAGGAGAACCTTTAATTCCTTTTGATGAAATCATTAATGTGACTAAAGCTTCGTTTGCTGCTATTGAAAGTTTGAAGGTTGGCAGTTGGGTCAATGTTTAGATGTTATTAGTCGATAAAATAAGGTTGTTTTTAGAGATCTACAAGAATATGGGATGGGGCTATATTCAGCATAGGTTGGGCTTATTGATAAAGCAGAAACTAGGGCTTAGAAAAAAGGATTATCCTGTGAAGCCTATTCAAAAATCTTTTATTACTCTTAACGGGTGGAAGGAATTGTCAGTACAATTTTTCTTTGAATCTAAGAATAATGTCAAGCTCAGTCAAAACAACTCAATTCAATTGAAAGAAGAATTTGATGCATTCATATCTGGAAATTTAGTCTTTTTTAATGCTGAAAAAATTAACATTGATAGAAAGTATGATTGGTTGACTAATCCATCTAACGGATTTCGATATGATATTTCTAGGCATTGGACAGATATTGAAGATTTTTCTAAAGAAGCAGGAGATATAAAATATGTTTGGGAAAAATCACGCTTTTCGTACCTATATACCCTGATTCGATATGATAAGTATTTTAATGTGGATAATGCCGAATTAGTCTTTACTGAAATAGAAAGTTGGATTGATGCGAACCCTATCAATCAAGGGCCTAATTATAAATGTAGCCAAGAAATATCAATCCGGACATTAAACTGGATATTTGTGCTTTACTATTACAAGCACGCTGATGCTCTTACGGAAGACAGATTTCAAAAAATCATGCATGTTATTTATTGGCAATTAATACACGTCCGAACGAATATTAATTTTTCCATAAAGACCGTTAGAAATAACCATGCCATTACAGAAGTGATGATGTTGTATTTGGGAGGGATGTTATTCCCTTTTTTTCCGGAAGCTAATGAATGGAAAAAGGTTGGAAAGGCGTGGTTTGAAGAAGAGATAGCCTATCAAATTTATGAAGATGGAACCTTTTTGCAATTTTCTCACAATTACCATCGGGTATTAGTTCAATTGTTGACCTGGGCTTTTTATTTGGCTGAATTAAACGGAGATCAGTTTTCCGAAAAAACTTATGAAAAAGGTAAAAAAACATTGAATTACTTGTATCAATGTATGGACTTAAATAGTGGCGAACTTCCGAACTATGGCGCCAACGATGGGGCTTTGTTTTTTAAATTAAATGACTTGCCATATCGAGACTATCGAGGGGCATTAAATGCCTTGCATTTCTTTTTTTACAGAAGTCATTTATTTCAACAGCCGGAAGTACAAGAAGATGTAGCTTGGTACGGCTCTAAGTTGATTGGCTACAACCAATCATCTCCATTGGTGCAAAAAAAACTCAATTCTTTCAAGAATGGGGGCTGTTTTACGATGAGAGATGAGGATAGTTTTACTTTCGTAAAATGCGGTTCCTACAAAGATAGACCATCCCATGCCGATAATCTACATGTCGATATATGGTATAAGGGTGTGAATGTTTTGCACGATTCAGGGACTTATCTGTATAATACAACTCAAGAATTAATTAGCTATTTCTCAGGCTCAAAGGGTCATAATACCGTTACGCTGGGAGATTATGATCAAATGGAAAAAGGTCCGAGATTTATATGGCTTAAATGGTCAAATGCCGTCTTTGCTAAATTGGAAGAGCGAGAAGACTTTTTTATTTTTAATGGTAAGATACAAGCCTTCAAACACGTCGGAAAAAATATTTTTCATAACAGAAAAGTGATAAAGATGAAGGATAAAGCTGAGTGGATTGTCGAAGATAGCGTTGAACATAATACATCGTTACCTATAAAACAATATTGGCACTTAGCTTCCGGATTTGAGCGTAATATTGTTTTTGAGGCTCAAGATGCGCAAGGTAAAAATTTAAAGCCAGTCTGCGAGAAGGGATGGTTCTCCAGTTTTTATGGTGTAAAAGAAGAAAGTACTGTTATTGTTTTTGTTACGGATACAAAATTTATTAAGACAACCATTTCTATTAAATGAAAATACTTCTTATACACCAATATTTTTTGGAACCGGACGATGGAGGTGGTAGCCGTTTTAATGAGATGACTAAGATTTGGTCTGAAGCCGGGCATGATATTACGGTACTGGCAGGTATGATGCATGCCAATGGCAAGGAGAAAAGAGCTGAATATAAAGGGAGATGGTTTGCCCGAAAGTCACATGACGGAGCTGAAATAATCAGATGTCATGTGTCGGAAACATACAACAAAGGATTTGCGGGAAGACTGTGGGGATATTTTTCTTTTGTCTTTTCAAGCATTTATGCCGGGATGTTTAAGTTGAAAGAAAAGCCGGATATTATCGTAGTTACTTCGCCACCACTTTTTGTCGGAATTACAGCTATGGTTTTGTCAATGATTAAAAGAATCCCATATGTCTTTGAGGTCAGAGATTTGTGGCCTGAATCCGCTATAGATACCGGTGTAGTGACCAACAAATGGATTATTAAATTTGCCTATTGGTTTGAAAATCTCGTGTACCGAAAGGCAAAACTGATAAATGTTTTGACCCCGGCTTTCAGAGACAAGTTGATCAATGAAAAAGGAGTTCCAAGGAAAAAAGTAATCTTTATCTC
>JALVEE010000130.1 GCA_027008645.1 Saprospiraceae bacterium | reverse complement strand
TTAATAGCCTTTTTTACCCATGTTTTGTGCCTAACGGCACATTGATAGAAGTAAAACGGATTAATTTCATAAGTGGGGTGGTCTATGCAAATAGAAAAAAATAACATTAAATGCGAAAAAATGAAATGCACCTGGTATATATAGGTGTATTTTGTTTGTGTATTTTTACACGATGTTATGAAAAATGATAGGGTGGTTAACTGAGCGATTTTTACTTTTTCAAAGACAATTGAATTCTTTTTCTATCCAGATCAATGCTGATTACTCTAGCTGTTACTTCTTGATTGATAGATACTATTTCTGCCGGATCACTTACAAATCTATCCGCCATTTCAGATATATGTATCAAACCATTCTCTTTGATTCCTATATTGACAAAAGCACCGAAATTAGTTACATTTGTCACCTTACCTTTGATGCTCATGCCTACTTCCAAATCTTCGATTGTCTTTACTTTTTCATCAAAACTAAATACCGATGCTTTTCCTCTCGGATCCAATCCGGGTTTTTCCAGTTCTTTGATAATATCCTTTAGGGTTGGAATACCGATTTCATCTGTTATGTACTTATGCAAATCAATTTTCTTTAATATAGCAATATTTGATTGGAGTTTATCTATTGAAATGCCAAGGTCTTTGGCGATTGATCTTACTATGCTATAATGTTCGGGGTGTACTGCTGTATTGTCCAATGGATTTTTTGCTCCTCTAATCCTTAAAAACCCTGCTGCTTGTTGAAATGCTTTTCCTCCAAGTCTTGGAACTTTTTTCAATTGCGCTCTACTATCTATTTTTCCGGTTTCCGAACGCATTTTAACGATATTTTTAGCCAATACTGGACCAAGACCGGAAACATATGCCAATAAATGCTCTGAAGCCGTATTGAGATTCACTCCAACAGAATTGACTGCTCCTACTACCGTTCTATCCAATTTATCTTTCAATAATTTTTGATTAACATCATATTGATACTGCCCCACCCCAATTGATTTCGGATCGAGTTTAACGAGTTCCGCTAATGGATCCATAAGTCTTCTGCCGATAGAAACCGCTCCTCTGACTGTGATATCTTTATCAGGAAACTCTTCTCTTGCAATCTTAGACGCAGAGTAAATCGAAGCTCCGTCTTCATTGACATAAAACAAATTGATATTGGAATCCAATTTAAGACTTTGAAGCCAATTCATAGTTTCCCTGCCGGCAGTTCCGTCTCCGATGGCTATTACCTCAATTTTATAGTCGTAAATCAAACTCAAAATAATATCTTCTGCCTCATACTTTTTGTTTTGTGGAGGATGAGGATAAATGACCGATTCTTTCATCAAATCTCCATTGGAATCAAGACAAACGACTTTGCACCCTGTTCTGAAACCGGGATCTATCGCCAATGTTCTTTTTTGACCTACAGGAGGAGCAAGCAATAATTGACTAAGATTCTTTTCAAATACCTCTATCGCTTCCCTGTCGGCAATATCCTTGTATTTTGATCTCATCTCCGTTTCGATACTCGGTGCTATCAATCTGTTGTAGCTGTCTTCGATTACTTCTTTTATCAATCCTGCTACTGTACTATTCCTTTTTATCAATCTTCTACTCAATTTTTCAAGCAATAATTCCTCTTCGACAACAAACTTCAATCTGAGAAACTTTTCTTTTTCACCTCTGAGAACAGCCAGTAATCTATGTGATGGCATTCGCCTCAATTTTTCGCTATAATCAAAATAATCTTTGAATTTCTGAGCTTCCTTTATTTTTGTTTTTATCACTTTTGACTGTAAAAAAGCATATTTTTCATATTCATTTCTGACAATAGCTCTGATATCGGTATCTTCACTGATCAACTCTGCTACAATATCCATTGCTCCTGCAATAGCATCTTCCACGGATTCCACTTTGTCATTGAGAAAGCTTTTTGCAAATCCTCTGATATCGTTATTTCTTTGCAAAAACAGTTCGTTAGCCAATGGCTCAAGCCCTTTATCCCTGGCTTTAGCGGCTCTGGTTTTATTACTTCTTTTGAAGGGTAAATACAGATCTTCTATTTCTACAGAATCAAAGGTATTTTCTATTTTTCTCTTCAATTCGGGAGTTAATTTATCTTGCTCTTCTATTGATTTCAGGATAAATTCTTTTCGCTTAACAAGCTCTTTTAGCTCATTATATTTCTCGTCGATTTCATTAATAATTTGTTCGTCCATTGAACCTGTCATCTCTTTTCTATATCTGGCGATGAATGGAATTGTAGCTCCTTCATCAAAAAGTCGCAGGACATTAATTACCTTATTTTCAGGCAATGAAAGTAACTTTGATATTAATTTGGAATATGTATTTAGCATTTAATATTTTATTAGATTCAATCCCAATAAACGTAAATAAAAATATGAAGTTGCTTAATCGATGTAATTTTTTTTTGTAAAAAGATCTCCCCAGTTGACTAATCTCAACTAAAAATATGATATTAATCAATAGGAGAAATTTTCTGTGCAATCATTTTATATAGACCTTTACACCCAAGTAAATACTAAAGGCAAATGAAAACAACAAGAAGGGAATTTATCAAGGTTTCATCGTTGGGATTGGGCGGTGTTGCTTTAGCCGGAGGAGGATTTTCTCTATCAAAGTTATTTGGAGAAAGCAAGCATCAAGGTTTGGATATGAGCAAACTAAAAAGGTATCCGACTTATTGTGATGTCTGCTTCTGGAAATGTGCAGCTTGGACTTATGTCAATGATAAAAATGAGATAAAAAAGGTTGCCGGAAATGAATTGGATACTCATTGCAGGGGTAGATTGTGTCCACGAGGTACAGGAGGGCTTGGAATGTATTACGATGATGACAGATTGAAAACACCATTGATACGAGTAGAAAAGGACGGAAAACAAACGTTTAGAGAAGCTAGTTGGGAAGAAGCTCTTGATTTGATATCCGGTAAGATGAAAGATATCAAATCAAAGTACGGAGCGGAAAGTTTTGCACTCCTTAAGCACGGATCTCCAGGTAAGCATTTTGAACATTTGTTTAAAGCATTTGGCTCTGATACAATTGCAGAACCTGCTTTTGCTCAATGTAGAGGTCCACGTGCCGTTGGTTTCAAATTGACATTTGGTTCGGCTGTAGGCTCTCCTGAAACTACTGATATTAGAGATTCAAAATGCCTTGTGCTTATAGGGTCTCATATCGGAGAAAATATGCATAATTCTCAAGTACAAGAGGTCTCTGATGCTATTGATAGAGGAATAACAATTATCACAGTTGACCCAAGATTATCAACTATAGCAAATAAATCCAAATTTTGGCTACCGATAAGACTCGCTACTGATATGGCATTGCTTCTTGCTTGGATGCATGTATTGATTTATGAAGAGTTGTACGATAAAAAATATATTGACAAGTACAGTATTGGTTTTGACAAATTGAAAGAGCATGTGCGTAAGTTTACTCCTGAATGGGCTTATCCGATTACTGATATCAAACCAAATCAAATAAGA
>JALVEE010000129.1 GCA_027008645.1 Saprospiraceae bacterium | reverse complement strand
TCATATTTATGTTCTAACTCTTCTAAAACGCCAATTTTACCAGCAAAATCACTATACCTAATTGATGGTGTACCCAAAATTGCTGCTTCAACGCACATGCTTTGGCTATCAGCTATAAGCATATCTGCATAATATAAAAAATGATGAATTTGCGTAATATCTGTATTAAAAATATATGCTGACAAATCAATTGGCAATTCCTTTTCTGTACTCAATAGTATTCTACCGTATGGCTTTAGCATTGTAATAATCTTCCGTAAAATATCTATTGTAAATCCATTATTTCCATTATCATGATAGGCTGACAGACTAGAAACTCTAATAAAAAAATACTTTTCATCTTTACCTAAATTCTCCCTTACTATTTCTTCATTTGGCGAAAAATAGTTTGGATGTAAGTAACAAGTTTTTTGGTACCCTTTATAGGCAATTTTCTTTTTTGTAAATTTACCTAAGTCACAACTCTCCGGTGATACTATATACTTAGCAAAAGGAAAAGATAGTTTAGCTGCTTCAGGGATAACATGTACATCATCTTCATCCATAATAAAAACAGGCTTCCGAAATAACCAACCAATATGAGATAAAGCCGTCTCGGTACCAACCATCATATCAAAATTTTGTCTCCATTGTAGTATAAAAATTTTGAAATCTTTTTTGATTAAAGTTAATAATGCTGCCCATTTAGTGTTTTTTTTACGTCTAACAGGCAAAATATTCTCAAATTCAACTTTGTCAGCAACTAATAAATCTTCTAAAATATCTTTGGTATTTATAGTAACTTTTATATGATGTCCTTTTTTTTTCAGGTTATTTATCATATACTTATACATATGATATTGTGCCGGATGAGCTAAATGAATGAGGATTTTCATAAACTATTTAATTATTTGCTTTTCTGTAATTGACATTGGTTCATAATCAAAAACCTTTTTTACAACTGGAGACAACTTATCTATTAATCCAAAAATCAACTTATAATTGGATGGATAATCAAAAGTATTCATGTTTGAGTCATTCCATATTTTGTCAAATTCTTCGCTTGAGATACTTAATTTTTTAATTGTATATTCTTTTAATTCTTCAAGTTCTTTGTATGAAGCAAAAGGTTTCTCAATTAAAGAAAGAGCTTCTTCCCTTGAAATCGCTCCGGATAGGACTTGAGCAGATAAATTAATCAACCTTTTATCAATATTAAATTTTTTCGGTAACCAGTAAGCCATTGCAAATTTTGTAAAAAGGTTCTCATGATGATGACCTCCATAATCTACCCAGCCATATTGCTCAATAAGCATTTTCTTTGCATCCTGCTTATTATAATCAAGGTAATAAAATGGTCTAATATCTTTAACCTTCTTGATAAATGCGGCATAAACCATCTTAGAAAAAGATAACATTGGATATGTTTTCAATTTCACCCCCTCTCCAAATTTTTTATGAATATATTTCAATTGTTTTGCATCAGAATAAGTCCATTCTTTGGGTTGTTTACCTTCTGATCTAAAATCATTTCCTCGAATAATAAATCTGACATCTTCTTTTAACGCAATTTTATACATTACTGCTTTAATTGCCATATCTGTTGGTGTATCAATCCAGGGCATCCTAGCACGAATATATGACCTTAATAAATCTTTTATTTCTTCATAATCTATGACGTAAGTCTCAAGGTCAATATTTAGTTTTTTAGTTATTTTATAGATATTTTGAACTGCAATTTTTGAATTAAATCCATTATCTAAATTAACAGCTAATGGATTCAACCCTTCTTTTTTCAATAATAGCATTAAATAGGAGCTATCAACGCCACCACTTACTCCAATTATACAATGATAACCAGATTTACCAGATGATTGTTTCATTTTGTCAACGAGTGCTCTCCAATCCTCCTTCCCTTTTTCACCTCTAGGGTAATCTTTCATCATAATTTCTTGAAGTTTGCAAAAATTTGAAACTCCATTTTCATCAAATGTGATACCAGGAATTGTTTCATCCCAAATACCTTTTGTACATCTTCTCATTTAAAAATATTATTTAGCTCAATAACATTGGGATAATTAACCAGAACAGCTTTACGAGGACCATGATAAACAAACATAGAACCTGCTGCAACAGCTGATGCATAGGATTCATTGACTGCTTTTGAAAAATCATCTAACTCCCCTGCACCGCCAGATGCAACTACAGGAATTTCAACAGCCTCACTAACTTGCTTTATTAAATCCAAATCATAACCGGACATTAAACCTTCCTTTTCAATTGAAGTAATTATAATCTCTCCAGCACCTTGTTTTTGCATCAACTGGGCAAATTCTATTGGACTCAAACCTGTTGATTTTGTTCCACCCATTGTATAAACCTGCTTTTTTCCAAAAATTTTCTTTTTAACATCTATAGAAACTACTATGGTTGAAGTGCCAAATTCTTCTGACGCTTGTTTTATAAATTCAGGATTTTCAACCGCATAAGTATTAATAACAACTTTTTCTGCTCCAGCATTGATTATCTCTTTAATTGCTTTAATACTTCTTATTCCTCCTCCTACTGCAAAAGGCATATTAGCTTCATCTCCTACATTACGTACAAAATCTAAAGACACTTTGCGCCTTTCTTTACTTGCTAAAATATCAAGAAACACCAATTCATCTGCCATCAGATCATTAAATATCTTGACCGCATTGATTGGATCACCAATGTATCTATAATCTTTGAATTTTATAGATTTAACAAGTCCCATTCCTTTTAGTAGTAGAATTGGAATTACCCTTGGTCTAAACATTTTAGATTTTTTAAATTTATGCTATAATGGTTACAACTCAACAAAATTTTTCAATACCCTTTCTCCAATGTCATGGCTTTTCTCGGGATGAAATTGAGTACCAAAAATATTTCCTTTTTGAATAGCAGAAGTAAATTTATTTTCATATTTTGTTGAAGACAAGATATCTGAATCATCATTGCATCTAACATAATATGAATGTACAAAATAAAACATCGATTCATCCGGTATATCATTAAACAAAGTATTGTTCTTCTCTCTATTAATACTATTCCACCCCATGTGTGGAACTTTATACTTCAACTTATCTTTAATTCTAAATTTTATTACGTCAGCATCAAACCACCCTAATCCTTCCACATCACCTTCTTCACTGTGTTTTGCCATTAATTGCATACCTAAGCAAATACCTAAAATAGGAGTTTTATCAATCAATACTTTTTGATTTAAAACATCCCAAATACCTCTTTCCTTAAGTTTCATTACCCCATTGGCAAAGTGACCAACTCCAGGAAGTAGAAGTTTATCCGCTTTAAAAATCTTATCCAAATCTGATGTTATCTCAACCCCAGCTCCAACTCTTAATATCTTTTTCTGCACTGAACGAAGATTCCCCATTCCATAATCAATTATTATTATATTCATTAAAAATTTTATTGTAAATATTAACAAGTTTTTTCTCTTCATACTCCCAATTCAATTTAATTTC
>JALVEE010000128.1 GCA_027008645.1 Saprospiraceae bacterium | reverse complement strand
AATAAATCTATACCGGAATGTATTGCTTCGGACATCATACTGACAGAACCTGTCAAAATCCCCACTATCATTTTTAATACAATCAAAAATAAATTGGAGAAAATAGATAATCTTGCAGTTTTAATCTTTACATTCATCTATTCAATATTTCTTCATTTATCATTTCCCAAATCATCCCTTCTTTCATGGAGTATGATGTAATCCTAAGTACTTCTGCCTTAGATAACTTCAGGGCAAAATCTATTATCGCAAATGCATAGACAATCAATTTTTTTCGTTCTTTAGGAATCCAAGGTATCTCCCTCCTTTCTTCAATAGAGGTATAAGCGACCGAATCAAAAATCTCACTAAAATCTTTTGGAGATATGTCAAACAATTTACCCTTATTCATATATTTCATACTATACCTAAGTACATCAAAAGACCCTGCCGTTCCGACAATAGAACTAATTCTATAATCTGAAATTATTGATTGTAAATCTTTTGTTGTGCTTTCTAAATACTTCTCAATTTCAAGCAAACTGTTTTTATCCTGAGCAATTCCTTTTTCAAATTTATGAAACAACTTAAGTATTCCGATTTGATAAGAATTTTCAAAAATCATTTTTTCTCCATCACATAGGATAAACTCAACACTACCACCTCCTATATCAACAATAAGATTATATCCCTCATTTAAAGTACCTGCCATTTTGGCTCCATAAAAAATCAACTTAGCCTCCTCTTTCCCTGAAATTATATCTATATCAAGACCTGACTTTTCTTTGAGTACTTCAACATACTGCTTTCCATTTGTTGCAACACGAAAAATCGAGGTGGCATAAGCTCTATATTTTGTAATATTGAATTTATCAATCGCATTCTTAAAATCCAGCATTGCCTCAACACCTCTATCCATAGCATCATCTTCTATTCTATCAAAACTCCGGTAAGCTAACTTCACAAAGTGTCTTTTCCTATATACAACTTCAGGATGACCATTGTGAATATCAACAATAATCATATGAAACGTGTTTGTTCCAAGATCAATTGCTGCATACATTATTTTCTCGGTTTAAAACTTCGTGATTTTAAATTTTTAAAAAACCGGATACCGGTTTCGCTCATACTGTTTGAGAACATAGGTTGTTCATTTTCATAATAAAAAATAAAATAATAACAACCGGGCTCATGATAAAAATCCGCTTCAATGATAGATTGACCATTTTTTTGAAAACTAGCATGTCCCATAGGCTCACATGCCGTATTTAAGGCAGCAGTCCTCTTCAAATTTATATTATGCAAAAAAGATCTTATTGAAGCATTATTATCTTGACTCATAGAAAAATCCAAGTCCTCGAATAATACATCAAGGTAATCCGAATTTTTGTAAATATCGTGGTAAATATGGTCAGGTAATGGAGGCAATCTGTAAATTTTGCCTTCTTCTTTAGCTTTCTTTTCGGTTTTCGCTTCTTTACTTACAGCTTCTTTGCCACTATTGGATTTTGATAAGTCTTTGCAAGACATTAACATAACGCCGAAAACCAAGAATAACAAACTTATTCGTTTCATCTTAATAATTTTTTAAATAAATATACACAATCTTAATTCAACCTTTTACTCAATAGTTCAATAAATAAATTTATATTTGTAAAATTACTATTTTATTTGAAGTTATCATACAATCATGACAGGAAAAAAAATAATATTAACAGAGGATGGCTCAAATACAATCTATTCAGAAAAATTTCAATCAACATATCACTCAACTCACGGAGCAATTCAAGAGAGTAAACATGTATTTATAAAACACGGACTTGACTATTATCGCATTAAAAATAACAAACAAAAAATAAGTATTTTGGAGTATGGTTTTGGTACAGGGCTCAATGCACTTCTTACTCTTCAATATTCCATTTCTAATAGAGTCAACATCGATTATATAGGGCTCGAAGCCTACCCGTTAAGTCTAGATGAATACAAAAAATTGAACTATTTACAAGCTTTAAAGTCACTTGAATTACAAGACTTTTTTGATTTAATGCACTCAAAAGAACAGTATCTAAATAAAAAACTACACAAACACTTCACTTTCTCCAAAGAAAAAATAAAATTCGAAAACTTCTCTTCAGATAAAAAGTTTGACATCATTTATTTTGATGCATTTAGTCCCGATATACAAAATCATCTTTGGGAAAGACCTTTTCTTGACAAGACCGTCTCTTTCTTAAAGCAAAACGGAGTATTCATCACCTATGGAGCGAAAGGAGCTTTCAAAAGAGCCCTGAAAAGCCTCGGATTGGAAATAGAAAATCCTCCGGGACCACCGGGAAAAAGAGAGATTACAAGGGGGGTAAGGTAGGTATTGGTCACGGGTTTTGGGTTTTGGGTTTTAAGTTTCAGGTTCAAAGTTTAAAGCTTAGAGTAAAATCTGAAACCTTGAACTTTGAACCTTGAACTTTTCAAATACAAACCGGCTTCAAAATCACTCCTTTCAGTCGTGCTTTTGAGTCCTAAGTTTCCCCATTTTACTAAAACCCAATAAATATGGAATCCCGCAGTACGTTTCACTTTGCGGAATCCCTCAGTATGCTGCGCTATTCAGTATCCTTCAGTACGCTTCGCTATTCAGGACTTCCGCAATGCTCCAGCTTCCGCTACACTTCAGCTTTCTTTTCGCTACAGCTTAATTAAGACAGTTAGGCAAGAGGTGAGGACACCTTTGCCTTAGGGTTTGGTTAATGCTTGAAACCCAACACTTGAAACTTGGAACTAATAAACCTGAAACATTGAACAATAATCCCGCTATACTCTTCGCTACTCGAAAATTCGGAACTCGAAACCAAACAATTAGGATTACTCCACCACAAACTTCCCTATCCCCACCTTTCCATCTGCCGCTTTTATCATTAGAAAGTGAATGCCTTTGCCTATAGCTTGCATACCGGGTATTGTAATTTTTTCTTGTGTTTTTATTTTGCCTGTCTTGACTTTTTGCCCTGTGATATCGTATATTGCCCAATGTCGCCACTTTATACCCTCCGGCATATTTACGTGAATCAGACCGTGGGCAGGATTGGGATATATCTCTATACGTCTTGCTAAACCCTTTGTCGTCAAATCCTCTATATCCGTCAATACATAAGTAAGAGTATCTGCCAACTCACAACCCGGATTATAGCAGCCGTTGCTATCTACTCTTAATAACCAAGTATAATGAGTATTGTACCACACTCCAATACTATCTGTTCTTAGCCCTCCAACACATATTAAATCACCGTTTTCTGCTTCCTCGATATCCCTAAAAAAAGAAGCATTCGCATAATATTCCCTATCAACATAACTGTGCTGCCATTTGAGCTTACCATCAGCACTATATCTAAATATCCATGCCTGAGACTTAGGTTCATCATAAGGATTGTAATATGCTCCACAACCTATCAAATCGCCATTTCTTGCCGTCTTTATATCATGAACAAACTTAACTGGTCCTATACCATGCCCCGGCTCTTTATAAT
>JALVEE010000127.1 GCA_027008645.1 Saprospiraceae bacterium | reverse complement strand
AAGATGTTGCAAAAGAGTCTAACAAATCCCTTTGGAGCAAATTATAAAAATTATGTTTTTGATGATATAAAAATCGCTTATGAACAGGAGGTGGGATTGATTGCAGACGGAAAAACTGACGAAGAGGGTAATTTGGATTTCCAAATTCCAATTGAGGAAAAATATCCCTCAATGATGCTGTATAATTTTGAAATAAAGGCATACGAGAAAG
Source organism: Saprospiraceae bacterium (assembly GCA_027008645.1). Classification (GTDB taxonomy): domain Bacteria; phylum Bacteroidota; class Bacteroidia; order Chitinophagales; family Saprospiraceae; genus JADJGA01. Next base: position 12,026 of record JALVEE010000127.1, on the reverse strand, counting down.
GGGGTGCATTTAGTACCAATATGAAAAGCATAAAATATTCTCCTTACTCCTCTTATGTAGGAGCAAAATTTCCAAAAGGTTCTACTAAACACGATATTTATTTGAAAAGAGGAGATGCAATACAAGTTTCTTGCCTCAATCAAGATGGAAAACCAATAGACAATAAAGTCAATGTCAAATTGTACGATTTGGATTATCATTGGTGGTATCAGTTTGGTACAAGAGGAGATTACTCCGCTATAAATAGTCATATTCACAAAAATGTAAGTAGTTATAATGTTGATATAAAAAAAGCAGGTTCTCCTATTACAATCAATAATACAGGTAGATTTTTAGTAGTGATTACCGATAGCAAAAGCGGTCATTCCGTTAGTAGAGTCGTTTACAGTTACGAAAATAATTATTGGTCCGAAGGGGGTGATGAGGTCGCACAATTGGAAGTACTTCCCTTTCTTATCGAAAAAGACGAGTACAATGTTGATGATATCGTAGAATTCAATCTTCCTGCAATCCCCAATGGGCATTTTGTAGTAACTGTCGAAAGTGGTGGGAAAATAATATATAAAGAGGTAAAAAAATCAGGGAATTATCCCATACCGGTATCGTTTTTTGCAGAGAGCAATATGAGTCCGACAGCATATATCCATGTGCATTTTATTCAAGCGTGGAATAAGCATCGTAATGACAGACCTTTGAGATTATTTGGAGTAAAACCGATAAAAGTTTTTGACCGCAATACAATACTTAATCCCGAAATTGCCATGCCTGATGAAATTAGGGCTGATAAGGATTTTGATATAAGTATATCTGAACAAAACGGCAAAGCGATGAGCTATACCTTAGCTGTTGTAGATGAAGGTCTTCTTGATATAACCCAATTCAAAACGCCGGATCCGTGGTCATATTTCTTTACCAAAGCAGGATTGAAAGTAAAAACTTGGGATATTTACCGGGATATTTTCCATAGATTTTTGGGTGAATACAGCTCCTTGCTTGCAGTTGGTGGTGATGGGGTCAATGCAATTAATCCTACGGCAAAAGCCCAAAGATTTAAGCCTGCCGTTAAATTCTTAGGACCATTTAGACTATCTGCGGGAGAAGTAAAAACCCACTCATTAAAAATCAAAGATTATGTAGGTTCCGTAAGAGTTATGGCTATAGCAACCAATGGGAAAGCCTTTGGACACAAAGAAAAAACAGTCGCTGTCAAAAAACCATTGATGCTATACGCTACATTACCGAGAGTACTTGGACCGGGAGAATCATTAAAAGTACCTGTTACCGTTTTTGCAATGGACGAAAAAGTCAGGAATGTAGATGTAAGCATAGTAGTCAATGATAAAGTAAAGGTCAAAGGCAATCCAAATCAACATTTGTCATTCACAAAAAATGGAGAAGAGGATATCTTCTTTGATGTCACTGTACCTGAAAAAATAGGTATAGCCACGGTAACAATTTATGCCAAATCAGGTGAATTCAAGGCAAAAGAAACCATAGAATTGGATGTGAGGGCTTCATCTCCGGTGATAAGCAAAACCATTGAAAAATTAATCCCCGCAAAGGAGGACAAAACAATGAAATTCGAACCATTTGGGATGGAAGGCACGCAATATGCAGAACTCACATTGAGCAGAGGATTAAATTTTTCCTTTAAACCTTTTGTTAAGAAACTGTCAAACTATCCACACGGATGTATCGAACAAACTGTTTCTTCTGTTTTTCCTCAATTGTATCTATACAAAATGAATATCTTGGACAGTGAATCAGAAAAAATGGCATATAGACAAAGGTTTGCAGCGATTATACAAAGATTGAGATATTTGCAAATACCAAACGGAGGTTTTTCATATTGGCCTGGCGGAAATGTAGTACACAGCTGGGGAACATCTTATGCACTTGAATTTTTATTGGAAGCAAAAAAACTAGGTTATAAAGTACCGCAAGATATGATTGACAAAGCGGTAAATTACCAATATCAAGCCGCTGACAATTGGAGAATTAAATCAAGCAATTCTTCAAGATACAGATCCTATTCCAATCTGCAAAGTCAAGCCTATTGCTTATATACATTAGCCAAAGCAGGCAAACCAAATTATGCAGCTATCAACAGATTGAGATTAGTGCCACAATTGCCTTCAGCAACAAAATGGATGTTAGCTCACGCTCTGATGTTGATAGGGGAGAAGAATTCAGCTGATAAATTATTGAAAGACGCCACTGTTAATGTTAAAAATTACAAGGAGTTGGGTGAAACTTTCGGTTCAAAAATCAGAGATCAAGCAATGATAATAAGAGTCTTGCTGGCTCGAGGAGAAAAAATTAAAGCCAAAAGTCTTGTTGACGAATTGACCCCCTATTTTAGAGGCGATAATTATTATCTGAATACTCAAGAGATATCCCAATGCCTTATAAGTTTTGCGATGTTTTCTTCTTTGGATAAGATAGAAAGTAGTTTGACTTACGATGTCTCCTTGTCGGAAAAAACCAAGTACAAAGATCAAAAGATATCGGAAAAACCCGTGAGCTATGTTTTGGATGAAAAAGGAATAAAAAACAAGGAAATTCATATAAAAAACAAAGGAGAAGCTGAATTATTCGCCTCTCTATTGCTCACAGGGCTTCCTGCCAGAGATGAATCCGGAGAAGATAATAATGATTTGGAAATGCAAATCAAGTATTATACAGAAGACGGTAAGAAACTAAATCCAAAAGAGATAACTAAAGGAACTGATTTTGTGGTCGAATATACGATTATTCATCCCGGAGCGAGAATGGATTATGAGAATATGGCTCTTTCGGCAATTTTCCCTTCAGGATGGGAGATTATCAATCATAGATTGTACGATGCCTTTGATTTTGATTCGGGTAGTGACTTTGATTATCAAGATATACGAGACGACAGAGTCTATACATATTTTGGATTAAAAAAAGAAACAAAAAAGAAATTCAGGCTTAAATTAAATGCGACTTATGAAGGGAAATATTGGTTGCCGGCTGTATATTGTGAAGCTATGTACGACCATTCTATTAGAGCAAAATCTGAGGGGTTTTGGGTTGAAGTAAAATAATTTATTGAAGCAGTGCGCTAATCCCCAATGCTGACATTTTGGATTACTTCTAAACTAGCTCCCGATTTATTGTAGATACAGCTTCCTGTACCCAATTGGGAATCGTGAATCAAGACATCTTCAAGCTTGAGTACTCCGTCATTTTCAATACATCTTCCATCAGTATCCGTTCCGCAAATGATATTCATTCCTTTGATGTAAATCTGTTTCCCGACAGATATTTGTATAGCTTTTGTACTTGATGAGCCATCAATCGATATATTGGAACTATCTTCGATGAAAAACAAATTTTTATCTAAAACAAGTGGACTGGTCAAACCGATAGTATCACCCCAAACAACATAATCAAACACAATAGTATCTCCCGAAGTAGCGCAAGAAACAGCATCTCTCAAACTACCGTATCCGGCATTTTTTGTATTCACAACCTCCTGGCATTTATCTATTTTGAAATTTGTCAAAATAAACACTTCAGATGAATTCAAATAATAATTATCCCCAGTCGAATTAACGGTAAATTCCATCCCATCAAGCTCAATATCACCATTGTATTTGTACCAGGTACCGGTAACCTGATAACCGGGTATTACCGTGTGCGAAGCATTTGGATCCAAGTTACCAATGACAATGACATAATGTCCTGCCCCATCATCAAAAGACATTCGCCTGGGTTCCGTGATATGTCCTGCTCCTAAGCCTATATTTCCATAATCAGGAGCTGTAGCATAAATATCATAATTATTTCTGACTTTGTATATCTTTTGTATTAAAGTGTAAAGCTCCCTTCTTTTTAAATCATCAAAATACTCCCATTTTGGAGGCTTCTCTCCGGTTCTGCCATTGTAATCAATACTGATATCATAACCCAGTTCTTCAAACTCCCAGAGCATCCTTGTTCCCGGAAAAAACATATTGAATGCTAAGCCGAGTTTCATTCTATCAATGATATTTTCTGTTGTCTTATCTCCATTGAAATATTGTGACAACTCATAGCCCAGTCTTTCTTCATCGTGACTTTCAGGATAGCTAATCCAGTTGGCATAAATAAAATTTATTTCGGGTGAATTATATACCCCTGAATTATATAGATTGGGGTCATCGGCATCATATCCCAATACAAAATTTTTCATTTGATTATGATGATTGGCACCACTCCAATGTAATATGCCATAATCCCCAAGAACTTTATTTTCATCAGCATTGGCGAGATGCTCAAATATTGCCACAGACCCCGGTTTGTTTTGCCACATCTTATCTACCATTCTTTCCAAAAGATCAATTCTTTTTTGATTGTAATTTCCTGCCCAAGGGTCGCCGGGATCAGGATCGGATTGTCCAAAACCTTTGGTGAAATCAAATCTAAAGCCATCAAAATCATATTCAGTCATCCAAAAATTTAAGATACTATCGACCATATTTTGGGTGTGGATACTTTCGTGATTCCAATCTGCTCCCCATTGTCCCGCAGGATCGTAAATCATCTTATGATCAGGATTAAACCAAGGATTATCATTTGCAGGTTTATTATCTACATCATTCCAATACATTCTGGCCATAACATTGGAGTAAAAAGCGTGGTTGAGAACCAAATCATTGAAAACCTGAATCTTTCTTTTATGGCACTCATCTATAAATTTTTTCAGATCATTTGGAGTTCCATAAGCTTTGTCAGGAGCGAAGTAAAAATTTGGATTATACCCCCAACTGGAATTACCTTCAAATTCCGAGACAGGCATAACATGGATTGCATTTATTCCAAGCCCTTTGATATAATCAAGCTTTTGTATAGCTGCCAGATAAGTACCTTCCGGTGTAAAATCCCTGAAATGCAGTTCATAAATATTGAGTTTGTTTGTAGAAGGTTTGCTGAACGGAGGAGCTGTCCAAGTATAAGTAGATTGACCTGTTTGCAAAACGGAAGCCCTGCCCAGTGCTTCATCAGGATATAAAATGAGATTTGGATAAATAGAAGCAGATATAAATTCATCATCAGGATCCGATATCTTATTGCAATATGGGTCTGCTACTTGCAAACCTCCATTTATGCGATATTGGAAAATGTATTCCTGTCCGGGGGTTAAACCTGTAAGTTCAATCCACCAATAATCACCGTGGTCATCATCACCGTCTGCATCATTAGTTCCATCCCAGCCATCCCTATCCCTGTTCATAAGATATGCATCGCTCAAAGTCCAATTATTGAAATCTCCAAGTACATAGATCGCTTCTTTTGGAGTCGTTGTATTCGAGCCGGACTCGTAACCTGTTCCTTCTTTATACACGGTATATACAGGGGCGTGTAATACCAAAGTCGCTTTAGTAGCATCATTTGCGTGATAATTGATTCCCAATTTTGTCCATGCAGGTCGTGGGGTATCTCCTATAATATTGTGTGCAATTACCTTAAAAGTCTTGTATTTTGTTGTTGAACTAAAGTTTACTTCTAATTTATATTTTCTAAGAGCAGTATCAGTATGTGTTAGAGATTTCGTAAAACTACTACCTCCGGATTGAGTATGAATAGTATTTAAAACCTGATTGGTATTAGGATCGATTTCATAGAGAGTCCAAGTATTAGCTGCGGTATTGGCAGTAGAGTTAACATCAAATGCAGTATTTACCTCAGCCAAATACGGATCAAATTCAGGAGAATCAATAGTGAAATAATCTCCCGGATCAACATCATTATGAAAATTATTTCCAAGATTATCTTCTTTTATACTACCGTCAGCATTTCTAAATAGAAAATTCAGCCCGAAAACATCATCCTCGGGATCTACATTAAAAAAGCTGTTGATATTGTTAATTACAAACTGCCAATCGTTATTACCCAAGGAGGTCATTTCCCCAACACCATCATCCTCTCCCCAATTGCCAACAGAATAATCAAAATTATTTACAGAATTTTCAGTGACCGTAACTCCCGAATGAAAATAAACTTTTGTCGCGTTTTCCAAGGCTGTTCCCGAAGCGTGAAATGTAACTGTTATTTGCTCCAATGCAGTTGGGTAAGAGGGACTGACTTCTGCTACCGGAAGCCCAAAAGATATATTTGTAACAAAATTATCCAAAACCGTATGGTTTGCACTTTGATCCCAACTTGTAGAATTTTCATCATCAGGAACAGCATCAAAAGTTCCGTGCTCATTATTGTTTCCGGTAATATAAAATTGTATATCGCCGCTTGTAGGATTTCCCCATTCGGATTTGGGTATGCGACATTCTACCCAGCCTGTCTGATCGGAACCTGATATATTTTCCCCAAATTCAGAAGGGGTTATTGATGTACCTACCCCATTCCAAGACGAACCGTTCCAAGAGTGATATTCGGCATAAGAATTAAAATGTCCTCTAAGGATAAAATCAGGAAGATTTGTATGATTGTAGTCGATACTTCTTGACCAGGATTCAGTACTTCCGCCTCCGGATTTAGTATTTATAAGAAAAGCCCAATTCATCCAATCGGAAGCGGTTATTTCAGCTCCGAAATACAGATAATATCCGCTCTCGGCAAAATAAAGCTTTTTTGCATTGGCATTTCCCCATCCTGAAGTACTATCTGCTGTTGCTATTGGTGTACCCCAAACGGCTTCTCCGTCAAAATTACCGTCCATTATTGGTTGTGCAAAGCCGGTAATGGACAAAAAAATACTTAGAATTATAATTAATAATACTATATTGGATTTATTTTTTTTCATATTCTTATCCAAATTGTGATGAGTTTTTGGTTTAGTCAGTGAGACCTTATTATATACTTCTTGTTACAAATCTACGTTTTATTTTTGGAATTATACAGCTTTACTTTAACTTTACCGGATATCTTAACATACTAATCTTATGAACAAAATAAAATTTAGCATAATAATATTACTTCCTTTTTTCCTTTTGTCTTGTAAAACTTCTCAAAAACAGGCGAAGAATATAGATAAGGAATTGAAGCTTGAAAATGCATTGCTTTGGAAAATAGAAGGGAATGGCTTAACTGAACCATCTTATTTATTTGGGACTATTCATTTGATAAAAAGCGATAAATTCTTTCTTCCTAAAGGTTTTCAAAATGCATTTAATAAATCGGAATATGTGATTTTTGAAATAGATGTGGACAAAATGAATGATATCTCCGAACAAATGAAGCTCCTCCCCAAGATTTTAATGAAAGGCGATACTTCATTGAAAGATTTAATAACCGCTGATCAATACAAACAGGTAAAGGATTATTTCAGTGAAAAACACTTACCTTTATTCCTTTTTGAAAAAGTAAAACCTATGTTTTTAACGATGTTTACCGATGGGGATTTCGATCCTTTGTCAATGAAAAACGGTGAATATTTGTCTTATGAACTTGAGATTTCAAAAATGGTAAAGGAGAAACATAAAAAGACAGGAGGACTTGAAACTATAGAATTTCAGGTTGGTGTTTTGGACTCAATCCCATACAAATATCAAGCGGAAATGCTTATGAAAAGTATCAATTCAGACCGTGATTCAAGCGCAATGGATAATATGTACAATCTGTATCTCAGTCAAAATATTTCTGCTCTTCATCAATCCATAGAGTCCGATGATTTGTCTAAATATGAAAAGATACTTTTGAACAATAGAAATAATACCTGGATACCACGAATGGCTGAATATATGCGTAAAGATCCAAGCTTATTCGCAGTTGGAGCAGGACATTTGGGCGGGAAACAAGGAGTGATTAATTTATTGCGAAAAGCCGGATATAAGCTAATTCCGGTACTACATTAATGTGCCGTTAGGCACAAAACATGGGTAAAAAAGGGCTTTTATCCAACTAAAATGCGTGCCGTAGGTACGCAATGTTACCCACATCAACAAAATTTCTTGTAATAACGCGAAAAAATAAAATGCACCTTTTTTGATAAATAAAACTTTTTAATTATTTTTGTGCCATGAGTATCAACAATATACACGATAAATTTTTCAAAAGTGTTTTAAGTGATATTAATATTGCTAAAAAGTTTATGTCTTCACTTTTATCTGCGGAAATAATCCAACACATCAATATTGAAACATTGCAATATGCTGAAACAGATTTTTTGCTTCCTGATTTAAAAGAAGTTTTTTCGGATATGGTTTTTACTGTTCAAAAAAAAGATAACAAAGAAGTATATATATCCATTATACTTGAGCATAAAAGTCAGCCTGATAATTTTACTGCTGTGCAATTATTGCTTTACATCGCTTATGGTTATTATAAACAGTATAAAAATACTAAATCGCTAAACCTAATACTCCCGGTTGTATTTTACCATGGAAAGAGAAAGTGGGAATATAAACCTATCGAAGAGTTAATAGAGGATTTGCCTCCTGAACTGAAACAGTATATTCCTCTATTTAAAACTGTATTTATTGATTTAAAGGCTTTTTCTGATGATCAATTGCATTCCATAGGAGATGCATTTTTAACTGCAATATTGTTATTAGAAAAATACGCTTTTAACTCTGATCAGCTGGCCAAAAGGATAAAATTGATTTATGAAAAACTAAATTCCGTGAGCAATAGGAACTTATTGCTACCTGTTATTGTTTACTCTATGAGGATAGTGAAAATAGAATATATATTGGAAATCATTGAAGGTTTACCTACACCTATAAAATCAGATATTATGACTGCTTATGATACTTTAATACAGAAAGGATTGGAGAAAGGATTGGAGAAAGGATTGGAGAAAGGATTAGAGAAAGGAGTTGTTAATTTATTTAAAAAACAATTTGATATAGTTCAAATCTCTGATATTATGGAAATATCTCTGAATACTGTAAAAAGCATCCTAAAAAAACATAAGTTGTTATAACCCGCATTATTTACAGATATTTCTATCATGAGTTCAAACTACATGTCAATATAATTAGCAATCAAATAATGAGGTTAAGATAGTCGATTTTCAAGCTCTCATTGATAATTTGGATAATTCACACAAAAAATAAAAATTCTTCAAGCAGTAGCATTTATCAATAAATGTAGTTACTTTTGCATTTCATTTTAATAAATAAATAATTATGATCAATATTAAATTTCCGGATGGAGCTGTAAAGCAATTTGAAAAAGGAGTTAACGCGATAGATATTGCAATGAGTATTAGTGAAGGCCTGGCTAGAAATGTATTGGCAGCCGGAGTGAATGGAAAGGTACAAGATGCTACAATGCCTATTGAAGAAGATGCAGATTTAGTGCTTTACACTTGGAGAGACAAAGAAGGTAAAGCCGCGTATTGGCATTCATCAGCACACCTGATGGCTGAAGCTCTTGAAGCGCTTTATCCCGGGATAAAATTTGGTATTGGTCCTGATATTGAAAATGGATTTTATTATGATGTTGATTTTGGTGATTATGAATTTACTAAAGCCGACTTAAAAAAAGTTGAGCAACAAATGATGCAATTTGCCAAAAAGAAACAAACTTATGATAGAAAAGAAGTTTCAAAACAAGAAGCCCTTGATTATTTTACAAAAAAAGGAGACGAATATAAATTAGAACTAATTCAAGATCTTGAAGACGGGCAGATCACTTTCTATCAAACAGGTGAATTTACAGACCTTTGCCGCGGGCCTCATATTCCTCATACCAAAGCCATTAAATCAGTAAAATTGCTGAATATCGCGGGAGCTTATTGGCGTGGTGATGAGAATAGAAAAATGATGACTCGTATCTACGGGATTACCTTCCCTCAAAAGAAAGAACTCAAGGAATACTTGGATATGCTCGAAGAAGCAAAAAAACGTGATCATAGAAAACTGGGAGCTGAACTCGAACTATTTATGTTTTCTGAAAAAGTGGGCGCTGGACTTCCGATATGGCTTCCAAAAGGAACTTCATTGAGAAAGAGACTGGAAGAATTTCTTATCAAAGAACAAGAAGATGCAGGATACCAACAAGTGATTACTCCGCATCTGGGGAAAAAAGAGTTATATGTGACATCCGGGCATTATGCTAAATACGGTGCGGATAGCTTTCAGCCAATACATACTCCAAGGGAGGGAGAGGAGTTTTTGTTAAAACCAATGAATTGCCCTCATCACTGTGAGATATTCAATAACAAACCTCATTCCTATAAAGAATTACCGATTAGAATTGCAGAATTCGGTACTGTTTACAGATATGAGCAAAGTGGAGAATTGCACGGACTGACAAGGGTAAGGGGATTTACTCAAGACGATGCACATATTTTTTGTACTCCGGATCAATTAAAAGATGAATTTCTTGCTGTCTTGGCATTGACTCAAAAAGTGATTAATAAACTTGGCTTTGAGAATTATACTGCTCAAATTTCCTTGAGAGACCCTGAAAATAAAGAAAAATATATTGGTAGTGACGAGAATTGGGAAAAAGCAGAAAGAGCTATTATTGAAGCTACTCAAGAAATAGGACTTGAGACTACTACCGAATTGGGTGAAGCGGCTTTCTATGGCCCAAAACTCGATTTTATGATTAAAGACGCCTTGGGAAGGTCTTGGCAATTGGGTACAATACAGGTGGATTATAATTTGCCCGAACGATTCGAATTGGAATATATAGGTGCTGACAATCAAAAACACAGACCCGTAATGATACATAGGGCGCCTTTTGGTTCAATGGAAAGATTTGTAGGAGTATTGATTGAACATACCGAAGGTAAATTTCCACTTTGGCTTACTCCCGAGCAATTTAGAATTTTGCCTGTAAGCGATCAATATATCGAACATTCAAATAAACTCTTGGCTGAATTTAAGTCCAAGGGATTAAGAGGTGGTATCGATAGCAGAACAGAATCTGTTGGACGAAAAATAAGGGATACAGAATTGGCAAAAATACCTTATATGCTTATCATTGGAGAAAAAGAAGTAGATTCAGGCTTGGTTTCTGTGCGTAAACAAGGAGAAGGAGATATTGGAAATATGACAACCGATGACTTTGCCAAATTTATAAATGACCAATTGTGATAATCTAACTCAATCGATATGAATTTGATTATTTCCGGACTGCAATACGACATTATTTGGGAAAATAAACAAGCTAATTTAACAAAAATAAATCATTTGATAAATGATGTTTCCCCGGCAACCGATGTGATATTATTACCCGAGATGTTTACTACCGGATTTAGTATGAATACCCTTGAATTGGCAGAATCAATGTCAGGTAATACGGTCAATTGGATGAAAGATACTGCGAAAAGAATCGATAAAGTCGTAGCAGGAAGCATTATTATCAAGGAAGAAAATAAGTATCGCAATAGATTTTTATGGATTCAACCCAATGGCAAGATTCAGTTTTACGACAAAAGACATTCATTTGGTCTAGGAGACGAGGATAAGCACTTTACAAACGGCAATATCCAAAAAATAATCGAATATAAAGGCTGGAGAATATTTCCCATTATCTGTTATGATTTGCGGTTTCCGGAATGGATAAAGAATCGATTTGAATACGATTTGATTATCAATGTTGCAAATTGGCCTAGCGTCAGAGCTACTCATTGGCGCAGTTTTTTGAAATCAAGAGCCATTGAAAATCAATCTTATGTTTTCGGTCTAAACAGAATCGGCATTGATGCCAAAGACAGACATTATTCAGGTGATTCGGAAGTTGTAGATTATAATGGAGATACGATGAATTACCTTGGAGAGACGGAAGGAATCATCTCTGCGAATTTATCCAAAGATAAATTGTATTCATTCAGAAAAAAATACCCTTTTCTAAAAGACCAAGATAAATTCGATATAGAAATATAGGTAAGTATTCTATCTAACAAAACCACTAAGTTACTGGTATCCCGCCAAGTCCGCAAAGGTCACGCGGGGTCTCGCAAAGTAGGTTTTATTGAAAGTCAGAACACCTGACCCCAAAAAAACAACTAGAACGTATCGTATTGGAAACTAATATTTTTTAAAATATTTGTAACTTTGCCCTCGGATTTAAAAATGACCCATTATGCCACAGACAAGATTACCGTT
>JALVEE010000126.1 GCA_027008645.1 Saprospiraceae bacterium | reverse complement strand
CAGCCCATTCTATTTTTTCCCCTTTCTTCTCTTCAATATCATTTCCGGTATAACTGAGATGATCTACTTTTTCAGCAGTTTTGAAGAATAAAGTTGAATAATTTTTTTCGTATTGAGAGGCTTTTTCCAATTTTTGCAAATACACATTCCATATCAATTTGATTTGATTATCTCCTGTCAAATCCAATCCTGAGTGAGATACATTATAATCAATTTGGAAACCCTTATCTTTGAGGGTATAAGTTTGGGAAAAATAAGTGCCACTAATACCTTTTGCGGTAAATGTCACGGATTTTCCTGATTTTTTAACATCAAAAAACAGATTTGAAGTATTTACCTTATTATTTCTTGCCCCTCCTACAGGTAAGATATACTCAAATTTGTCTCTGGAATCATTCAATAATTCCAATGGGCTTTTGACCAATTTATGATCGGCTCCTTCGAGCCATTTTTCATATTTTTTAAGCCACACTTTTTTGATTCTACCTCCTTTGTTTGTGAAAGTAATTTCCACATCTTCGTTTTCCAAAATGAGCTCTTCCTCACTACCATGCGCTGATTGGGCAAAAGCTCCAAATACACCGCTTAGCTGGGAGTTTGCAATTGAATCATTGGTAGAAATAGCTTGTTGATTATTATTTTGGTTTGTGTTGACAATTTTAGATGTATCTATTGATTTTTGTTTTTCTACTAGTGCAATTGAATCTTGCATTTTCTTTTGAGCAATTTGCTCTTTAGTAGGTTTATTCAAATATTGCATTGCCATCAATAATGCAAAAATCAATACAAAACCTATAATTTGTTTTTTGTCCATATCATCTCAGATTTCTAATAATCCGCAAAAGTACAATATGTTTTTAATAATGACTTTATTATTACCCATTTTTCGACTTTAATACCAATTGAAAACCAAAATACCCGATAAATTCGTCATCTTTTTACGTTCTTCTGCTTATAAAATTGTTATTATCGATGAATAGTGTCTTTTCTTTTCATTCTCTAATTGTACCAGAATTGTTAATAACTAAAGTTTATGTAATAAATACTTAAATTGGTATTATACATTAAATTGAATACTCGGTGCTATTAAGCAATTTCATCATTTCTATCATTATTCTTTTTTTTTTTTAAAAAGTGCGTCAAAACTTGCATAAATGCATAATTTTTATTAACTTTGAAACTATGAATATTGATTCAATATCATACCGTTGTATCGTTGTATCGTTGTATCGTTGTATCGTTGTATCGGAATAATTTCTTTTTACTTTTTTATAATAAATGGTGGAATCAAAGAAATAAACTTATACGATATTTATTTGATCCACCTTTCTGTTAAATATTTTAGCTTATTTTTTAAATAATAAATTTGGGTTTTGATTTATTTAATAACTAAAATATATAAAAATGGAAAAAATAATTAATTTAATATTAGTACTATTGATTGTTACATTTGCTTCAATATTGTACCAATGTAGCAATGAAAATATTACTGATGAAAATATCAATACGGAAAAATTAGAAAGCCGTAGCTCAGATGATGATTGCCTTCCACCATTAGAACAGGGTTGTTTGCAATCTGATGACACTATTGATGTTTCAATTACTATGATACTATATAACATTCAAAATTGTATTTTTAAAGTTGCTTTTAGAAGACAGAAGTGTTATGTTGGATCCATGGAATGGACTTTTAACTTTGGGGATTTTCAAATTATTGAACACAATTGTCCGGCATTCAATCAGGCTTTGTTGGACAATAATGGAGCGGCATTGGAATGGTTCCTTTATCAATTCAATACAAAGGTAAGAAATGCTATAATAGAACATTATCTTCAGACTGTTCAACAGGTCGAAGGGACAAGAGTAAATAACTCATACTATTATGCATCGTGTATGAAAGCGTGCATAATCCATATACCACCATTAGGTGGTAGTAAAGGAGGAGGTATTAATCAAATTATTTTTGTTTCTGAAAGATGTGGAGAAGATTGCTGTAATCTGCAGAAAGTTTATGAATTTCATAATGGGGAATGGGTTTTAATCTCCAGTGGAACAATAAGCCATACGGAAATATGCAACCCCGGCTTTATTTCACTACCTTGTGGATCTGGCACAATCAAAGAAACAGATTGCTTTGCTCAATGTTCTCCAAACTAATGAAAATATTTTTACCGGCGGGTCTGATTCATGGGTCTGCCGGTATTTTGTAAATTTTAAATATCCTACAATGAAAAAATCTAATTATCAAATTATAATGCTTTTTGGCTGTATTATATTTTCTTCCATTATATTAAGCGCACAGTTTGACCCTCCAAGCCTGACATTTCTTGACGGATTGGAAGAAAACTGGAAATATATTTCTTATGATAGCAATTTTGTAAAATATCCTTATGATGCTAGTGCTGCATCTCCATATTGGGGAAGGTTTCCTATTGACTTTTTAATGAAAAATGAACATATTGCTATTTTGGAAATATGTTATGCTCAATCTCCATATAGTGGATTTACAGGTTCTTTAGTACATAAACTAAACTACAAAACAGGAGAGTTGAAATGGATAGATTACAACAATATGTATGTCGGTCTGGATACTTTTGAAGCCTATGGAGGATATTTAGAAGTAAATAATAATGATGAGGTAGAATTAATGGGACTTCGAAGTTCTATAAAAATAGAAAAAGATAATTATGGGGATATATTTTACGGTCGTCCAATACAAAGAGTAATTGACTTTAATACAGGTGAGCTTTTGGAAAGAAAAATCGGAACGGACACAATAGAAAAAAGAGCAGGGGTAAACGGAATTGGTTTTTTAACAGCTAAAAACACTAAAGGCCAAATATTCAGAATTGCACACAGGGTTACTTTTCCTGATGGAATAATCCACGAAAACCTGGATTTTCACCTTATTGACGATGATCTCAATATTGTTTATCCGCCTTATGATAGTATTATTCACAATTCTGGCATATCCTCACATGAATATTCTCTATCGTATCCCGTTACCATTCTTGGAAAATCAAATGATACTCTTTTTGTAAATTTCGGCACTAAAAATCCGGAAGACGCCAAATACTCTCCGGCTGAATTGACATTCAAGCTGATATATTTCGGAGATAAGGACAGTATTCATATTGTCAAATCGGTTGACATGGTCGATGATCTCTATTTTCCCCAATATGTAGAAAGAATAAGATCTACTCAAATCAATGACGGAATAGTCTTTACCCAAAGGATAATATCAAATGAACCCGATGTTCCTTCAAGGCGTTTTATCTGGTTGTCATGGTACGACAAAAAAGGCGCAAGACGGGCAAAAATCGATTATCTTTCGACAGATGGTTATTATTATATTGATCACGTCAAACCGCTTTTCAGCAAAGATGGCAATCTGTATATAGTAGCAAGAAGAAAAACGGATACAAACGACACTACATATCATGATATTATAAAGGTCTATCCGGGAGAAAACAATTATGAAAAAGTAAATACCATAAGCATTGTACATGATACAAACCTGGATATTTATATTGACAAAAGCATTTTATTGCCCAATGATCAAGCGTTTATGAAATTTTGGATAAATAAAGAATTAGGATATATTGCAACCAATTTTGTATATTTTTATAATTTCAACCTTAAAGATATTGGGATCAAACCAAGCAGTTTGGATATTGTAAATCAAAGCAATGAACTGGATATCTTTCCAAATCCGTCAAATAAATTTATCACAATAGTACATAATAACAGTCAAGCTAAATATCTTGAGATAATTGATCAACTTGGCAGGATAGTACAAAAAGATGATTATTTACGCCAACAAGAGCAATCCCTTGATATATCCGATTTGAGTGATGGATTATACTATATTAGAGCAATCAATAAAGTCGGTAAAATAATAAAAAGCGGAAAATTCGTTAAAAGTAAATAGTAAATTGGTTCTTCCTATTCTAACAATAATCTAATTGAACACGTCAAATAACTATTTTGACATATTTATAATCTATTTATATTTAAATTATTTTGTATGATAAAAATATTTAATATATCTTTGCAAGTGAAATATTGCTAAATTTTCATTAATTTTGATAATAGTATTTAGCATTGAGTAGTTTAGAATAATAGAAGAGTTAATATGTTAAAACAGAATTTAAGTCAAAAACAAATACACAAGCTTTCGCCTAGGCAAATGCAATTAATGAAGTTGGTTCAGCTTCCTGCGATGTCTTTTAGCCAAAGAATAAAAGAAGAATTGGAGAATAATCCGGCTCTTGAGGTGGATGATGGACAAAATGATGTATTTGATTTGGAAAATAGTCCTGAAGACAATTTACCTGAAGTTGAGGAAAGGGAAGAGGCTTTTGAACTTGACGATTATATAAAAGACTATATAGAAGAAGATCCTATGTCGTATCGACAAATGGAAAGAAAAGAGGATGATAGCAATGATAGATATTCGCTTTTATCAGTACACGAATCATTATTGGAGCATCTCCAAAAACAAATTGGATTACTTGATCTAAAAAACGAAACTGAAGAGCTGATAGCCAGGCAGATAATCGGAACAATAGATGATGACGGTTATTTTAGACGAGAAATTAATGATGTCATTGATGATATTTTATTCCTTTACGGATTGGAGGTGGAGCATGATGTTGTAGAAGAAATTTTGGGCAAAATTCAGAAACTTGATCCTGTCGGGATTGGAGCCAGAGACTTACAAGAAACTCTTATTATACAATTAAAAGCCAATATTGCCGCAAGTTCTGAAAATTTAAAGCAAAAGGAGTTGGCTTTAAAAATACTTGAAGATTACTTTGAAGTTTTTTCTAAAAAACACTACAAAAAAATTCAAAAACAACTTGGAATATCAAGAGATGAATTAAAGGAGGCTATCGATGAAATATTAAAATTAAATCCTAAGCCTGCAAGCGGTTTTGCTTTATCAAATAGCGTCAAATCCGAGTATATTATTCCTGATTTTATTATCGAAAACAAAGGGGATGAATTGGAATTAAGACTTAATAATAGTGATGTTCCGGATTTGCATATTAATGACGCTTATCTCAATGTTCTCAAGACTTATAAAGAAAGTGGGGGGAAATCAGGTAAAAGCAAAAAAGATAAAAACACATTGATGTTTATCAAACAAAAAATAGACTCTGCAAAGTGGTTTATCGATGCGATTCAACAAAGACAGCAAACATTGTACAAGACGATGTATGCTATATTGCAATTTCAATATGATTATTTCTTGACAGGTGATAGAAGAAGACTCAAACCGATGATATTAAAAGATATTGCAGATATTACCGGATTGGATATTTCTACCATATCAAGAGTTGCCAGTGCTAAATATGTACAAACGGAATTCGGGGTTAAAAGACTAAAAGAATTTTTCTCCGAATCTATGGTGAAACAAGATGGTGAACAAGCATCTACTATAGAAGTGAAAGAAACATTGAAAAACATAATCGATAGTGAAGACAAACAAAAGCCGTATTCCGATGATCAGTTGAGAAAATTACTTCAAGAAAGAGGATTTAAAGTAGCCAGACGTACTATTGCTAAATATAGGGAACTGATGGGCATATCCGTAGGAAGATTAAGGAAGAAAATCTAAAAAAAAGTAAGGTCACATCAAAAATTAGCCTGTCCCACTGTCAGCAGGATTAATCATTATTCGATTTTAAACTATACGGAATATCGAACACTGAACAAGGATTGGAGATTTTAGAAGTTAAAATGCGAAGTCAGAAACATTTGCTTTTCAAGAAATAAACTATCACGCTGAACAGCGTGATAAATGTGAATAGCCGTGGGTAAAACCCGCGGTAAATTAATTTGTGATAGAGATACAACTCCGAATGGAGTTGAATGTTAATGTTTCGCTACAAATTTTCTTATAAAAATAAAATACACTCTGTTGTACGGGTGTATTTCATTTTTTTGCATGATTGAATGACTGATTTATTGGCTTAAAATAAGGAAAACTTAGGACTCGAAAGCACGACTGCAAGGAGTGATTTTGAAGCCGGTTTATAAAGAAAGAATCAAAAACAACGAAGCCTGCCCTAACTATTGAAGATTTTGGGGAGTTCCGTAAAACCTGATAAGGTTTCTATGGGAGGTTAATATGCAAAAAGTGAATAAATAAAATACACCCTGCTGTACTGACAAACAATAAAGTGCATTTTTTGTTGTAAGTTTATATGACTAAAGCACAGATATCAGATATATTTAACTTCAGTTCGAAACTAACATTTACCAGATTAAACAATTTGCGGAAATTGGTTTTCTCATTCTATTATTCAAGATATTCAGGAGAGGTAAAACACAATGGTAAACCCTTTTCGATTTCAATAGAACCTACTACTACCTGCAATTTGCGCTGCCCCGAATGTCCTAGTGGACTTAGGGCTTTTAGCCGTCCTACCGGTGATCTAAACCCGGATTTTTTCAAAAAAACCATAGATGAAATCCATAAGGAATTGCTGTATTTGATTTTTTATTTTCAGGGGGAACCGTATATAAATCCCGATTTTCTGGATATGGTGAAGTATGCAAATGAGAAAAAATTATACACCATAACTTCTACAAATGCTCATTTCTTGACAGATGAAAATGCCAAAAGAACTGTAGAATCAGGCTTGGATAGATTGATAATTTCCCTTGACGGGACTACACAGGAGGTATATGAGTCCTATCGAAGAGGTGGTAATATAGATAAGGTATTAGCAGGAGCTAAGAACATTGTCAAATGGAAAAAGAAGTTAAACTCGAGCAAACCTTACTTGCTCTTTCAGTTTTTGGTAGTCAGGCCAAATGAACATCAGATAGAAGAAGTAAAGAAAATAGCTAAAGATATAGGAGTGGACAAAGTCCTTTTTAAGTCAGCACAAATATATGATTATAAAAATGGAAATCCCTTGATTCCTACTATCGACAAGTACTCCAGATATAGAAAAAAACAAGATGGTACATATGAAATAAAAAATAAACTCGCGAAGAGTTGCTGGAAAATGTGGCATTCAAATGTGGTTACTTGGGATGGCAAAATAGTGCCTTGTTGTTTTGATAAAGATGCAAAATTTGTTCTCGGGGATTTGAAAAAAGATAGCTTTTACGATATTTGGGATTCAAGAAAATACTATGGATTTAGAAAAGCGATATCCAAGGGACGTGAAAAAATCGATATGTGCAAAAATTGCACCGAGGGAACTACCGTTTGGCTGTAAATTTTCCCTCTTCCAGACACAATACTTATAGATGTTTATGAGATTTCTGCCAAGAGAGCATAAGAATAGCCCCTAACTTCAGGGGATTGGAATTAACACGAATTAAAAAAGCCTCTAAAACATTAAGTTTGAGAGGCTTTTTGTGATCCCGACAGGATTCGAACCTGTGACCTACTGATTAGAAGTCAGTTGCTCTATCCAGCTGAGCTACGGGACCAATTTCGGAGCGCAAAATTATATTTTTTTTATTTAATATTCAAGATTAATTGTATTAATTTATTATTTTTTCTCCATTACAGGCTTTTTAGAGTAAAAAATCTATATTTGCCGATCAATTTTGACTATTATGGAGGAAATAATTAATTTTTTTACCGAACCATATCAATCTACGGATACCTATATGGTCATTTTAGAGCTTGTTGCTGCTTTATTAGGGATTCTTAGTGTATGGTTTTCTAAAAAGGAAAATATCCTTGTCTTTCCTACAGGTTTGATAAGTACTCTTATATATGTTTATCTATTATCCAAATGGAATTATTACGGTGATCTGATAATTAATGTCTATTATTCTATAATGAGTATTTATGGCTGGTATATGTGGAGCAAAGTCATCGATAACTCAAAGAATGAACATATTTCTATATCCAGAACCAATGCTTTGGACAAACTGAAATCCTTGGGAATATTTGTTTTTACTTCCATTTTTGTCATAGTCGTGTATAGGCATTATAATGTGATGCCAAATAACTTGAATTTCTCGGACTCTGTCAAATATGCAATTGAAAAAATCACTTCGGGCAATCTCAAAGAATTCAGACAGGCGACACCATACCTTGACACCTTTACTACCGGTGCTGCTTTTGTAGCTATGTGGTTAATGGCTAATAAAAAAATCGAAAACTGGGTATTTTGGATTGCGGTTAATATCGTTTCAGTCCCGCTGTATTTTGTGAAAGGTTATGGATTTACCGGTATCCAATATTTTATCTTTTTGATATTAGCAATCCTTGGCTATATCGAATGGAGGAAGCGATTAAATCTAATGAATAATTGAAAAATAAAATCACTTTAAAGCAAATAAATACTTTAGCGATTCCGGCATTATTTGCAGGTATCGCTGAGCCTTTACTATCAATAGCAGATACAGCATTTGTCGGTCATATGGATGTATTGCCCAAAGAATCACTTGCTGCCGTTGGATTAGTTGGAGTCTTTTTATCGATGATAGTGTGGATTTTGGGTCAAACAAGGAGCGCCATTTCGACTATAACTTCTCAGTATCTTGGTGCTAACAAACTGGATGAAATAAAAGATTTGCCTGCCCAATCTATTTTCCTTTTGATATTTATCTCTTTTGGAATTGTGGTATTGAGTTATCCGTTTGCATCCAGCATATTCAGACTTTACAATGCTAGTGATGTTTTGCTTGAATTGAGTGTAAAATATTTTAGAATCAGGATTTTCGGGCTGCCTTTTACTTTATTTACCTTTGCGATATTCGGTATTTTCAGAGGGCTGCAAAACACTTTTTACCCTATGATAATCGCTATCACAGGAGCACTGTTAAATGTAGCTTTGGACTATATACTCATATTTGGATTTTATGATATTCCGCCATTAAATATTCAAGGGGCGGCCTATGCCAGTGTTTTTGCCCAATTTACAATGGCATTATTGGCTGTAATATTTTTGTATAAGAAAACAGAGATTAAACTAAAGTTGCAATTCCCCTTTAATAAGGAGATGAAAAATTTGGTTTTTATGATTCTCAATCTATTTATTAGAACAATAGCTCTCAATGCTGCATTGTACTTTGGTAGTTCCTTTGCGACCAAATACGGCGACGATTCGATTGCCGCCTATACCATATCTATCAATATCTGGTTCTTTTTCGCTTTTGTAATCGACGGATATGCAGGTGCCGGCAATATTTTATCAGGAAGACTATTTGGGGCAAAAGCTTATGAGCAATTAAAAATTCTTGGTAAAAGGCTCTTTGTGTATGGAATATCGATAGGTAGTCTTTTGGCTATTTTGGCCTTTGTATTTTATTACCCTATAGGGAAGTTATTTATCGAAGACAGCACTGTACTTCAAAAATTTTATGATGTGTTTTGGATTGTATTGATTATGCAACCTATTAATGGTATCGCCTTTATTTTTGACGGCATATTTAAGGGATTGGGATATATGAGATACCTCAGAAACACCTTACTTATCTCTACTTTCCTCGGATTTCTTCCGTGTTTATTGATTGCAGATTATTTTGGATTAGAGCTATATGGTATATGGATTGCATTTACAGTATGGATGATATTAAGAGCCGGTATTTTATTAATAAAATTCAAAAAGTCTTTCGCATAAAAAAAATCCTGCAGTACGCTTCGCTTTGCGAGACTTCCGCTTTGCTCCAGCCAGAAACTCGGAACCTGAAACTTGGAACTTGAAACTTGAATCCCTCGGTACGCTTCGCTACTCGGGACTTCCGTTTCACTTCAGCTTTCGTTTCACTTCAGCTTCCGCTTCGCTACAGCTTGAAACATAAAAAAGAAAAAGCCCTTTTAGCAAATGCTCAAAGGACTTCATCTTTCTATATTTAACCTAAAAATTCTTAGCCTGTCAGTTTAAATACTACCGGAAGAGTGTACCAAACACTTACGGGTCTTCCTCCTTGACGTCCCGGAACCCAACCCTTTGGCATACTATTCATACTCTCGATTACTTTCTTAGCGGCATCACCGCATCCTCCTCCGATATCTCTAAGGATTTTAACTTTTGACACTTTTCCTTTTTTATTTATCGCAAATCTCAAAGTCACTTTACCTTCGATACCGTTCTCTTGTGCGATTGCCGGATAAGACAATTTGCTGTATATGTACTCGTACATTTTATTTGTCGCACATTGTTCTTTTTCAGCTTTATTCTTTTTGTCTTCGCAACCCGGGAATCTTGGCATCTGCTCCACTA
Organism: Saprospiraceae bacterium; assembly: GCA_027008645.1. Taxonomy (GTDB): domain Bacteria; phylum Bacteroidota; class Bacteroidia; order Chitinophagales; family Saprospiraceae; genus JADJGA01. Next base: position 23,017 of record JALVEE010000126.1, on the reverse strand, counting down.
TCTGAAATATCTCCTCTTCCTTTGGTGGTGGTGGAGGTGGTGGTGGAGGTGGTGCTGCCTTTACTGTTGTGTCCTCCGGTGGTGCTTCCACTTCTTCATCTATATCTGTATCCATAGATTGAAACTCAGGTTGTTCTTCATCGTCCAATATCTCCTCTTCCGGTACTTCTTCGATAACCGGTGGTGGTGGAGGTGGTGGTGGCTTTGGAGGTTCAGCAGTTCTGGGTGGTTCGATTTCAAAATCTTCATCGACCGTCAAGTCGAAAGAAGAAAAATCCATTTGCTTTTCGTAAGTCGTCCAATTGAATACAATAAAGACAACTGCAAGTGATGCAAGCAAGCCAAATAGCAATATTGTTCGTCTAAGTTTGAAAGCATCAACTTCGGGATACTTGTTTCTTGCAACAAGAGGAGAAGCTAATTTTTTGTTTGCATACTTTTCCTTAAGACCTTTCTTGCTGTTAAGCAAATACTTAACGACCAGAATAATCCCAATTACCAGCAATGCAATCAAGACGATCAACATGGTTGTTTGCATACTTGAGAATTCAAAATTCATATTTAACAATTTTATTATTTAAAAATATAATTACAAATATTACGCCTGTCGTATTGGCAAGAATGTCAAATGTATCAAAACTTCTTCCTATATCCAAATATTCTTGCAAAAATTCCATCATCACGCCTAAAAAAATACTAAAAATAGAAATTATTGTTAAGCATCTTTTAGTACAAACATCTCTTTTTTTAAAAGCCATTATTGCCAAAATAGTCAAAATTGCATACATCATAAAATGAACTATTTTGTCAGAATTTTCAAACAGTTTCACTTTTTCCATCCCGAGACTACTTTTAGGCATCAGGGAAAGAACAATAATCACAAGAACCCAGACAGACAAGTAAACATACTTCCTCTTCATACTATTATCCTACGTACTCATTGATTGGATGCATATAAATAAAAAAAGGTTGTGTGACATAAAAAAATTATGCAATTAAATTTTCATATGCTTCCGCATCTAATAGATTATCCAATTCATTTGCATCGCTATACTTCAATTTTATTATCCATCCTTTGCCAAATGGGTCTTCGTTTATCATCCCAGGATTATCTCCCTCGTCTTCATCCAATTCCGGATTGAACTCTACTACTTCACCTGACAGTGGGCTCATTAAATCCGATGTGGTTTTTACGGCTTCAACAGTGCCAAAAACATCATCTGCCGCCACTTCATCTCCCAATGTATCAACCTCAACATACACTATCTCCCCCAATTCTTTTTGGGCGAAATCAGTAATGCCAACTATTGCCAAATCACCTTCTATTTTGACCCATTCATGGTCTTTTGTATATTTCAAATCTTTAGGTATATTCATTTTAATTGTGTTTTGTAATAAATACTGCAATAATAAGTAATTTATTTATTATTATTAAAATTATAATTACAAATTTTATTATCAATCATCAGTTCATTATGAATTTGAATAAGAGCTTTCATATAAGTTTCCATTTTCTTTTTCTTTTCAATCTCCTCATTTGACAAATCCTTGTTCAACTGTGGATCTGTTTTATAATTATAAAAGCCTTTGCTCACATCTCCATCAAAAAACAATATATTATCCTTGTCAAGAATCTGATAAATCCCATTGGAATATGTATATGCATATCTTGGGTTTTCCGGATTAAACACATCAAACCCAAAAACATTATAATCTTTCGGATAGCCCAAATATTGCAAAAGTGTAGGCATTATATCCGTTTGGTTCACTACATTACTATACTTTCCTTGATAAGTCGAATCGGGTGTATAAATAATCAATGGTATTTGATATTTTGTATAAGGATTTGTGAATTTTTTATCAAATGCTCGTCCGATATGGTCTGCGGTAATCACAAAAATTGTATTATTATACCAAGATTGCTTTTTAGCTTTTTCAAACAAATTTCTCAATGAATAATCGGTGTATCTTACAGTCCTGAGGATAGGATCATCATCAGGATATTTCTCTTCAAAATATTTTTCAACGACATACGGACTATGTGAACTTATAGAAAACAAAAAAGAACAAAAAGGTTCTTTGAATTTGCTTATTTGATCGACTGTGTATTGAAAAAAATGATTGTCCCAAATACCCCAGTCACCATCAAACTTGGTATCGTCGTTGAAGTCATCTTTGGTAAATATTTTTGTAAATCCTTCCAATCTTCCTAACCTGTCGATATTCATCGAAGAGGGTCTCGCTCCGTGAAAAAAAGCGGTTGTATATCCTGTTTCATTCAATAAACTGCCTATTCCGTCTATGCAATTGGACTGATAAGCTGAAAATGATATGGGCTCTTGCATCAATGTCGGAATCCCCGCACCTATACCTGCAATACCGTATGGAGAACGAGTCCCACATGCATATGCATCTTCAAAATTAAAACTCTCTCCTATCAGTGAGTCCAAAAACGGTGTATAGGATTTGTCCAAATCTTTATTGAAATAGTGAATATACTCCTTGCCAAAACTCTCAAGAGTGATGAAAAAGATATTCTTTTTGTTCATCTGCTTTGAAGCATCCCCCTTTCTAACAGGAGAAAAAATAGAATAAGCCTTTTTTTTATCGAAATAATTCTTCTTCGATAGATATTTTTGTTCGGTTGCAAACAGCAAATGGATAGTACCGTTTGATACAAGGGGTATCAATTGCTTTTTGGTAACATATCGCGAAGCGGATATAGGAGACAATGGTCTCAATTGTAATCCTCCCCGGCTACCTATCACTGCCAATCCCAAAGTAAATACAAATACCAATGATGCATAGAGATAGTTGATGCTTTTTGCCTTTATATTCTCTGTTTTTTTGAATATAAGCCATAAAAATACAGTGAGCAACACAAAGAAAATAATACCCTCAAAGTGCTCAAACATTAGTGTGGGTAAAAGCTCAATTGAATTGAGTAATATGCTTAAGTCGCTACCATTTATACGTCTAAATACGTATTGGAAATAAACCAAGTCACTTATTTCAATCGAAAAATATACCAAATTGAATAGTATGAATAGCACTAAAAGCAATCTTCTATACCATTTTTTGTCTTTAAATGGAACGGGTAAAACCGAAAAAATAATGAATAGGGCATTGACGTATATCAATGATTCTATATCAAATCTCAGACCTCCGAAAAAAATACCAACCCAGTCATTAAAAGCAGGTTGAGGAAAGAAATTTTTATTGTAAAAATAATATAAAAGCCTGACCGTACTCGATAAGATTAGCAATAGCCCAAACCTTGTAAGTAATTGCTTAAAATATTTGAATGAATTCACTTTGGTTTACTATTAAAGATTGTTAGTTCCAAATGTGTCTCCTGCATTCAAATCACCTGATTCCAATCCTTTTTTAAACCATTTCATCCTTTGAGCAGATGTGCCGTGAGTGAAAGCATCGGGTACTACATATCCTCTTGACTGCATTTGAATTCTGTCATCACCTACTGAACTTGCTGCATTCATAGCTTCCTCAATATCACCACGCTCAAGTATATTATTTAACTTTTGGTCATAATGAGCCCAAACTCCGGCAAGAAAATCCGCTTGGAGCTCCAATCGAACTGATAGTTTGTTTGCATCCACCTCACCAAGTCTTCTTCGTCTTTGCTCGACCTGTTGAGTTATTCCCAATAAATTTTGAACATGATGTCCTACCTCGTGAGCAATGATATATGCCATAGCAAAATCACCGGGAGCATGAAACCTGTTTTGCAATTCATTGTAAAAGCTAAGGTCGATATATACTTTTTGGTCAGCAGGACAATAAAACGGTCCGGTAGCAGATTGTGCTATACCACATCCTGAGTGATCTTGCCCGGAGTACAATACCAATTTTGGTTTGATGTACCTTTTGCCTAACTGCTCCTTAAATAATTTGGACCATACATCCTCCGTGTCTTTGAGTACTACCCCCACAAATTCTTTCAGAGCATCTTCGTTTTTATTGGGTTTTCGCTGAACCTCCACCGTTTGATTGCCTTGAAATTGTTGTAATACCGCCAATGGATTTTCACCCAATAAAAATGCAATTATCGCAAATATAATTCCGAGAATGCCTATTCCTCCTCCTACTCTTTTGATTGTTCTTCCACGTCGATCCTCAACATTAGTACTTCGTTCTCTATTTTGCCATTTCATATATTTAATATTTATTGTTTTTTAATTGCACATAAACCTATTGATAAATTAAGTTTATGTTCGTTCATTCCTTTGTCTGTTTTTATCAGGACAATATATTGTCGCAAAGATATGCATAATAAGGAAAAAACCGTGAAGTAAAAGTGATTTTTTGATTTTACCCTCTCAATATTCTAAAAACATTAAGGGAACTGCTCAGAGCTATGATTTTTGGATGCGCATTTCTTTCAAGATACCTGATATTATCGTTAAAATAATTGACGATATTGATGATTTTGTCTTCATTCAATATTTTACTTAATTTCAACATTGCTTCGTATTCATCATCGAGTAGTTTTATTTCTTCTCTTGGTAAATTATATGACTTAAGAATTTGCTCAAGAAAACTCAGTCCATATTTAAAAAAATGCTTTTGATCGTCTTTTCTGAATTTAGCAAAAGCTTCGGCAAAACCTACCAATTCAATGGATTTTCCCTGATAGCACATCCTGAACCAATTGATTAATTCTGAAAAATAATTTTTATCATCATCGCTCAAAAGCTTTTTCAAAGTAATAATATCCCCTTCTGCAATACTCACTATTTGCTTCAAATTTTCGTTCTTCCCCTCAGCTTTATCCGTTGCATAGCGAAGTAATTCTTCATCCGTAAAAGGAGGTGCCTTGATGATTTGACATCTTGACAAAATCGTAGGCAATACCTTGGAAGTGTCTTCTGCAATCAAAATGATTATTGAATCTTTTGGAGGTTCCTCAATTAACTTAAGGATACGATTGCCCTCTTTTCCCATCAATTCTGCATTCCAAATTATCGCAATTTTATTATTACCTTCATGAATTTTATAGCTGAAAGTGTGTATAAGTTCATCGATAGATACTTTTGCGATATTGGGTTGTTTGTTTTCGGCATCGATATATTTCATCCAATCCGTGAGATCTATAAAAGGATCTGATGTGATTATTTCTCTCCAAGGTGTAAGAAATGCACTACTGGGCAAGCTTTTTTTCTCCGAACTAATTGTGGGGAGTACAAAATTGATATCCGGATGAATCAGTTTATCCGTTTTTTTACATGCTATGCATTTTCCACATTTATCATTCACTTTTTCACCATTGCACTGAAGAAAAGAAGCAAATGCAAGAGCAAGAGCCAATTTCCCATTTCCTTTAGGACCGGTAAAAAGCATTGTATGAGGAATTCTTTCCCTTTTGTATAAAGAAATCAATTCTTGTTTTATTTCATTTTGCCCGGGTATATCAGAAAACCTCATTTATCTACTTATTTAGAAGTGCAAAGATAGCTTTATAATACTTATTTTTGTATTTTTTCAACTCATAATATTGAGTGCGTTTACCTCCAAAATTGCGATACAATCTCTCAACTCCGGATAACATACTGCCTTCAAAATCATATTTATCAACAAATTGCGAAACGTATTTTATGCTTTCCCAAATCAATAATTTTGTTGAATTATTATTACCGTACTTTTGACTTGTACCGAGTCCCAACATATATGCTTTTTGTTTATCCCATACCAAAAACAAACCTGATGTAGCATTCCCGTTTTCATCTCTTGCTATAAATATCTTGCTTTGATTTAACTCTGATAATTTTTTTTCCAAAGCTTTCAACACTTCTCTTTTATACAAAAACTTTAAGCCTTGCTTTTCCACTGATTCCTTTACCAATGCAAATACCAGACAAATATTATCTTCATGTGTGATTTTGACTTTGTCTTTTGCAGCTTTTATTTGCCTTTTGATAGTGTTGGTAAAATTATTGTAAACTTTATCATGTTCTTTTATATCATCAATTATATAGGTATATCTAATTGATTGTTCATACCCCTTGTGATAAAAGGGAAGCCAATTATCAAATTCAGGTAAAAATTTTGAGTATTGATATATCAAATCTTTTGGCAAATTCGCAATGATAGACGAGAGGTGTTTGTTCTGAAAAGAATAAATTGAAGTTCGCTTAGCTATATCGGGAGGATAGAAAAACAGCACACCTAAAAAAGGAGTAAGTCCCGGTTGCATCATTACAGGTAATCCGAATTTGCTTTTAATCATATATGGCATTGCAGCTTTAATCGAACCCTTATTATCTGTTGAGATTGCAACATCCCAATTGTTTTCGGTCATAATATCCAACCACCAAGGTCGGTGGAATAAAGGGATGTCATCATTATTCTTGCAAAAGGCACGATATATTTTTTTACTATCCAATGAAAAGTTTGTTTAAATATGATAAAAAACAAAGTTAAGAAATAAATTCGGATTAATACAAACCGGCTATTGTTAAGTGTGTTTCATTTTTTCACTCCTCCTCAAAACACAAAAGCCACCTATTTTGCAATAGGCAGCTTGTATATATTATAAGGAAAACAGTTATTACATATTAGAATTGTAATATTTCTCTCTGTACATTGCATTAAGACGTTCATGTCTTCTAAGTACAGAAGGCTTTTCATACTGTTGTCTTTTTCTGATTTCTTTGATAAGCCTTGTAGCATGAACTTTTCTTTTATATCTTTTCAATGCTCTGTCTATTGACTCTTCTTCTTTAACGTTAACTATTAACATTCAACTAAAATTTTTATTTTTTAAAAAGGAGTGCAAAGGTAAATTTATTTTTATTAAATAACAAAGTAATCGAGTCTTTTTTTTGTATATATGCAAGAAATTTATTCAGGGTAAAAAAAAGTATAGAGAAATAAAAAAAAGGGGCTGTGCCAAAACAGCCCCTCATTTTCATAACAAAACGCTTTGATATTACTCTTCTTCCTCGGTTTTCTTCTTTTCAATAGCTTTTTGTTCTTCTTTTTTCTTGCCGAGATAATCGGGTAAATCCATTCCTGCCATATTGAATAATTCTGTCATTGGAGGAACGGCTTTGTACATATTGGATAAAAATCCGGCAGCATTTCCGCCATTTTCAGCATTTCCACCATTTTCCCATACCACAACCTTGTCAAATTTAATATTTTTAATAGCTTCAACCTGTGTTTTAACCAATTCAGGTAATTTGTCAGCAATCAATAATAGAACAGCATCGCGAGTATTTCCTTCGGCTGCTTTTATCACTTCGTCAAAGCCTTGAGCTTGCTTTTGCAAGACTTCGTAAAGACCTTTAGCTTCAGCTTGTTTTTTCAATACAACTGCATCTGCTTGTCCTTTGGCTACTCTTCTTATTCTTTCTGCTTCTGCTTCTGCTTCGATTTCAACTTTTCTTTTTGAAATCTCGGATTGTACGATAATATCCGCTTCTTTACTCGCTTTTTCCTTTTCGGCGCGAGCTAATTCAGCTTGTTGCTCTGCATGATAAGCTTCTTCAAGTGCTTTAGCTCTTTGAATCTTTTCCGCGGCAATAGCTCTTTTTTCAGCTTCAGCTTGCTTTTCTCTTCTTATTGCATCCGATTCTGCAATTGCAACCTTAGCCAAATTCTCTCCTTCAACAGCTTTGGCATTAGCAGCTGAAGTTTGAATTCTTTCATTTTGGTAAGCGTTTGCCTCACCTATTTTTGCTTGGGCAATTGCATCAGCAGTTTGGATTCTTTCGTTTTGTTGGGCTTTTGCCTCTCCAATTTTTGCAGTGGCATTTGCGGCAGCTATTTGAGTTCTTTCTTCTTGATTAGCATTTGCTTCACCGATTTTAGCTCTTGCTGTAGCTTCTGCAACTTTTATTCTTTGTTCTTGCAAGGCATCGGCTTCTCCGATTGCTCCGTATTTATTTTTCTCTGCGACACTTTTCTTTGCTTCGTTGATAGCGTGAGCTGCGGCTTCTTTACCAAGAGCTTCGATATAACCTGATTCGTCTTCGATATCAGTTATATTTACATTGATAAGTGTAAGGCCTATTTTTCTCAATTCATTACCCACATTTGATGATACATTTGCAAGAAATTTATCTCTATCCGCATTTATTTCCTCGATATCCATCATCGCCACAACTAAACGCAATTGACCGAAAATGATATCTTTGGCGATATCTCTTATCTCTTGTGTGGTTTTGCCTAATAGTCTTTCAGCAGCATTGCACATCACTCCGGGTTCATTGGAAACAGCAACGGTAAATCGTGAAGGAACATTGACACGAATATTTTGTTTACTCAATGCATTTTGAAGATCCACATCAATAGAAATAGGGGATAAATCGAGATATTGATAGTCTTGGATTACCGGCCAAACGAATGCCGCTCCTCCTGCCAAACATTTTGCCGAGCTTCCACCTGTCTTTCCATATATTACCAGTATCCTGTCTGAAGGACATCGCCTGTATCTGGATATGAAAAAGAAAACGAGAGCGATTAAGAGTACAAACAACCCTACGCCTACAAAGAAAATGACTTGTTCCATAATAATTATTTTTATAATGATCGAATATGTTTTTTAATTCGTATATTTTACTTTTTATCTTTAATCTTACCTACCAAAAGAATATTATCTTCCAATATTTTAAAGATATAAATAATGGTTCCTGTCTCCAATCTTTCTCCATCAGTGACTGACCTTAGTTCCATAATTTTATTGCCAATATCTACAGTTACATAACCTATCCCTTCTCTGTTCGCAGGTATCGGTAAATAAACTTTCCCGTATTTGCCAAGCACATCTTCTATCTCCACATTTCCGGCTTCAGCTAATTTTACCAACTGATAAAGCACAAATGCTACAAACACCAAGGCAATCAGCCCTGAAATAAATGAAATAATTATTGCCAATTTGATATCCATCCCTCCAGATAAGGTAATCACACCAACCCAGCCGAAAAATGTAAAAAATGCTATAATACTTCGTACTGAAAATAAAGTAAATCCGGGGTCAATATCGAAATGACCATCAGCATCAATTGAACCATCAAAATCAGTATCGACATCAATCTCAAAATCAGAATCAATATCAATCCCCATTATGCTGGTAACCAATTGCAAGACAAATAGTATAGTGAATATCACCGCAATAGTCCAAAAGACTTGCTCCTCAAACCTCAAATCATGCCACCAATTTCCTAAAAATATTAAATTCATCCTGTATAATTTGCTACGAATATACTAAAATTTCTGTGTAAAGCGCAAAATCTTTCGACAAATGTAGTGAATTAATCGTTTAAAAGCAAGTCTCTTGTTTTTAAGGTGTCTTTCATTTTTTCGCATTGAAAGTTGATTTTTCTGCTTATTGGCGTAGTGCATTTTTACAAAAAAACGAGGGCAGAGACACTCGCTTATCAGGGATTATGAATACTTCGAAACCTAAAACTCGAAATCCCGCAGTACGCTACACTACACGCATCTTCACATAAGATTAGCTCCTAATTTCAATTAAGGGTTTTTTTGTTTAAATGAATGCCTGCTTATGAGTATATTTGTGAAAATTTTAAAAATAAAGCACATTATGAAAATAGATGATAAATTAGCATTGCTAAGGCTGGAAATGAAAAACAACGGAATTGATGTATATATAATTCCATCAAGTGATCCGCACCAAAGCGAATATGTCGCAGACCATTTTAAATCCAGAGAATGGATTTCGGGTTTTACAGGTTCGGCCGGTACGGTAGTTATATCAATGAATCATGCCGGTTTGTGGACAGATTCAAGGTATTTCTTGCAAGCGGAGGAAGAGTTGAAAGATTCTGAGTTTGTACTTCATAAAGTTTTGGACAGGTCATACCCCAACTTCCTTAAATATATCACAGATACATTCCCCGTGAATACAGTTGTGGGCTGTGACGGAAATGTATTTTCTTACAGTCAAATAAAATCATATAAGAAATCTTTGGACAAAAAAGGGATTGTCTTAAAAACGGATTATGATTTTGTCACCCCTATATGGAAAAACCGTCCTCCAATGCCAACTGGTAAATTATTGGATCATCATATTAAATATTGCGGAGCATCGAGAGAAGAAAAATTTAGCCGTATCAGGGCTATTATGGATGAAAAAAAAGTTGATGAATATCTGATACCTGCATTGGATGCTTTAGCTTGGATATTGAATGCCCGTGGAAAAGATATCGATTTCAATCCTGTATTTTATTCTTTTGGAATACTGCGGAAAAAAGATTTTTTATTGTTCATTGACAAAAATAAAATCGATGAAAAATTGCTTAAGGATTTTGAAAGTGTAAGTATTAGCATCAGACCTTATGCAGATATCTACGAATATTTAAAAAACACAGATGAACATTCTACGATTTACCTCAACTCAGGATTGAGCAATTATAATCTTTATAATTCAATAAATGCCCGTATAGTTGATGATAAAGATATAATTTCAGAACTTAAGGCTATTAAAAATGATGTCGAAATAAGCAATATAAAAAAAGCTCATATTGTGGATGGAGTAGCATTGACAAAATTTTATATTTGGCTGGAAAACGAACTTAAAACCAGAATGGTTTCCGAGTATGAAGCAGTTGAAAAAATAGCGTATTTCAGAAGTCTCGATAAGGATTATTTTAGTGAAAGTTTTGGTGCAATCGTTGGTTATAAATCCAATGGAGCCATTATTCACTATAGCCCGTCAAAGGATCAATGCTCCTATATAAAACCGGAGGGTATGTTGTTGATAGACAGTGGAGGTCAATATCTAACGGGCACTACCGATATCACCAGAACCACTTATTTCGGAACTCCCTCAAAAGAAGAAAAAAGAAATTTCACCTTAGTGCTCAAGGGACATATCGCAGTAGAATCTCTCGTGTTTCCAAAAGGTACAAACGGATATCAAATCGATTCGTTCGCAAGGCAGTATATTTGGCAACACGGCTTGAATTATTATCATGGAACAGGTCATGGTGTAGGTTTTTTTCTAAATGTTCACGAAGGTCCTCAAGGTATAACCTCAGCAATGGGAGATAGAGCTATGACTCCGATTGAACCCGGTATGATTACATCAAATGAACCCGGATATTACAAAGATGGTCATTATGGTATAAGAATCGAAAATCTGATTCTGACAATCAAATCAAAAGAAACCGAATTTGGTGAATTTTATACAAGTGAATCTGTCACAATGTTTCCTTATGATTATAAGCTAATAGACATCAATCTGTTGACACAGGAAGAAATAGAATGGATTAATAGGTATCACTCCAAAGTATATTCCAATTTAAGTCCTTACTTGAATGATATTGAAAAAGACTGGTTAAAAGAAAAATGCAAAAAGTATTGATGATTGCTTTGAAAAGATAATTCAATATACTACTTTTGTATAAAATTTTCAATTATGGCGCAGTTAAATAGAGATTACGGAAAAAGTGTTAGGTTTCTTTTATGGACTTTAGCATATGTAGCTTTGTTGATAATATTAATGGTATGGGTCTATGATCAAAACTTCAGGTTTATACCATAGTATTTTTTTATGATAATGTCTCACTTTCCCTATTATTCACTATTGTGTAAGGGGTGGTTTTATGTACGATAATATTGATAATAGCGGTCTCGCGATATGCTGAGTGGCGAAACTGTGAGAATCTTTTTTAATACTGCGATGTCAATTAAGCTATGTAAAATACGAATTTCGTATTTTTCACCATTCTGTCATCATCGCTTGTTAATGAGCGTTTTTATTTCAAATCTAAAACCCCAAATGCTTCATTATAAGGAATATGAATATCTAATATTGAAAATTTAGGATTAATTAAAGTTTTTAATTTGTTTAAAGTTTTTTTTGATCTTATATCTGAAGTTACAAAATATAAAATTGTTTTATCTAAATCTGCCTGAGCAAATAATTTTGAGTCATTTGGGATGATTGCTCTTGGTATTAATTTCTCTTCACTAATGCTATTTTCTTTAAAAATAACTTCAGCAAAAGTTCCTGTCCTTTGAGCGTGATCTAAATTAAAAGGTACAATTTGAATATTAACTAATGGAAGTTCATCAAGTTTACCTTTTACACAATATTCTGCTATAGAAATTGTGGAAACTTTTAAAATATAATCATTTTCTAAAAAATATCTGAAATAATCCAAAGCATTTTTATGAAGTTTATCTTCATCATTTAGTAAACGAATGAAAAAACTTGTATCAAGTAGTACACTATGCTTCATATCCACCTCTTAAGTTATAAATCCATTCATCAGCATCAATACCTTTCCAACTTTTCTTTGCTTTAGAAATCAATTTAGATAAGTAGTTATAATCAAATTTAGGATTATAATTAATCAATTCAACTAGCTTTAATGTTTTAACATCTATTTCTCCTGTTTCAACATTCTGTTTACCTGTAACTCTAACTCCAAACTTTTTATATAGAAGATTTTTTTCTTGTTTCATTAAAAAGTCCTGCCCGGTTTCAATTGTTAGATATCCAAAATCCTCTGTATCTAAATGGATATTAGCTTTATTCTTGCCACCAGCATCTTTTAAAGTTCCATAGAAATACATTTCAGCATCTGCCCAATTATTTTCAGCTCTAAAAAACTTTGTCTCGGGATTTATTATAAGTTCTGTAATTTCTTTAACAGACGTCTGTATTTGAAATTCATAATTTTTTTGTATAGAAATATTTTGTAAATTTTCAAAAGCTCTTGCTGTTTTTAAATCTAAGAAATCAATTGAATCTGAACTAGATATTTGTTCTAAAATAGCACTAAATCCAATTATATACTGAATCGGCGTACTAAATATGTGTTTAACAGAACCCTTTTTTATATCATATGTAATAAGTGGTCTATCTTTTTTATTGTTTGGATATAATAAATTTTCTATATCCTGTAGTAAGATTGAAATATATTTAATATCATAATTATCTGGAGATAAATCCATATTTCCAGTTTTCCCCACAACTCTTATTTCTATATTTCCAAATTTTTCCATAGTGTAAAGATAGTACATTTTACTTAAAAAGGCAACGAACTTATTATAATTTTATTTTCTAAAACGTATGATAAGCGTTGCTAATACTTTTTAATTAAACAATTTCAATAAAAGAAACATTCATTTTTCACATTAATTGTTTAATCCAACTAAACATATTTTTATAGGAATTCAATAATAAAGAAAGGCGCAGAATGCTACATAACTTTCTTATATACATAACAAATTTATAATTATATTCCATATCTGCAATAAAACCTGAGGATAAAATTCAAATTAACAAGTGGGCATGGTACTTTACTATATTTTTTGTGCTTATATGTATATAAACTAAGCTATATTAATTACTATCTTTTCTTTTTATAGGTGTATTTCATATTATAAAAAATTTTGTTGATGTGGGCAACATTGCGTACCTAAGGCACGCACATTGATGTAGTATATAGAAGTAAAACGGATTAATTTCATAAGTGGGGCGGTCTATGCATATAGAAAAATTAACCTATATGCAAAAAAAATGAAATGCGCCCCTTTTTATATAATTTAGGTGCTCGCCTGATTTTTTTTCTTAATTTTACAGCAAAATAAATAAGTATGAAAGTAATATATCCTGATAAGACTCTCCCCAAAGATATGCATCAATATATGCTTGGTACTATCACACCACGACCGATAGCATTTGTCAGTACAATAAATAATTTTGGAATAAATAATCTGGCGCCCTTCAGCTATTTTAACGCCATTAGTTCTAATCCTCCGATATTGGTTTTTTCAGTCAATAGAAGACCCGATGGCTCAAAGAAAGATACTTTGCTCAATATAGAAAATACAGGAGAATGCGTAGTGAATATGGTTAATTCCGAAATAGCAAATCAAATGGTTCTTTCTTCCGTTTCATATGATTCAAATGTAGATGAATTTGTCAAATCAGGGCTTACTCCGGTGAAGTCAGAAACGGTCAATGCCTTTGGAGTAAAAGAAGCCTATGTAAGATTTGAGTGTGAATTGGACAGAATTATTAATTTTGGAGATTTTGGAGGAGCTTCAAGTCTTGTTATCTGTAATGTCAAATGTATTCAAATAGCAGAAAAAGCATTTGACAGGAATGGAAAAATAGATCCGGTAAAGCTGGATAATCTCGGGAGACTTGGTAGAGCGTATTATCTAAAAATGAATAGAGAAAATGTATTTACTATACCTCATATTAAGACAAAAAATCCTCTGGGTTTTGACCGCTTACCAAAAAGTATTACTAATAGCAAATTCCTTACAGGCGATCTTATTTCCAAAATAGCCGGCTTGGAAAGATTGCCGTCAAAAGAGGAAGTTGAAGAATATAAAAACCTACTTGATAAATTCGACCCGGAAACAGTACAACAAATAGCAGCCGCAGAGATTAATAATAACCAAATATACGAAGCCGCAAAATTACTTATGGTATTGGAGTATTTTACAAAAGAAAAGTAAATATATTTTATTTAGTTGCATATGCAACGTTATTAAATTATATTATTACCTTTGCAGACAATAATTGAAGAATATTCGTGAATAAAGACAAATTAGATATACTTAATACTCTGGTTCCTTGGCTTGGAAAAACTTCCAAGATGATGGAAGTGCTATTGACTCATCAATTTAAAAAAGATAATATTGATGTATCGGTAAAGCAGTGGCTATTGCTAAAATTTCTTTATATCAAAGACGGTCAATCACAAAATCAACTGGCATTTCTTACGGATAGGGACAAAGGCTCGTTGACAAGGCTAATCAATACTGTGGAAAAGAAAAATCTTATAGCAAGAATACCGTCCAAAGAAGACAAAAGAGTCAATCTGGTATATTTAACCAAGAAAGGCACAAAAGTATATGAGGCTTCAAAAACATCATTGCAAGCTATTACAAAAACACTTCATACAGGAATAACAGATGGAGAAATAAGCACTACTATAAATATATTAAAAAAAGTAATTGAGAATATTAATATGGAGTTGGATAAGGTGGATGAATAAAGGTATTTTATTTAAAATTAGTTGCATATAAAACTATATAGAAAATGAGAAAAATAATTACAACAATATTGGGGATTCTATTGATATTAGGAGCTATATTCGGCGCAAAGACCTTGATAAAAAACAAGAAAAAGCACGTTTCGCACAAGGTTATTCACCGTACCTCGGTATATACACAAGAAGTGAAAAATCATTCTATCCCTGTGGTAGTTACAGCAAGTGGCAAATTGGTAGCAAAAAAAAGAGTAGAACTATTTGCAGAAGTGCAAGGCGTACTCAAAAGATTTGGAAAAGATTTTAGAGCCGGAAATAATTACAAAAGAGGAGAATTGATGCTCAAAATTAATAGCGATGAATTTTATTCCGCTCTAAAAGCTCAGCGCAGTAGCCTTCTCAATCAAATAATCGCTATGATACCGGATTTGAAATTGGACTATCCCGAATCGGCTCGTCAATGGGAAGAATACGTTAGAAATTTTAGTATTAATAAATCGCTTCCCGAATTACCAAAACCTTTGTCTGAAAAAGAAAAGTATTATGTTACAGGAAAGAATATTTTTACTTCTTATTACAATATAAAAAACCTTGAAATCAGATTGGCGAAATACAAGATTTACGCTCCTTTTACGGGTACTGTTACAGATGCAAGAGTAACAGAAGGAACATTGATAAGACCCGGACAGAAACTTGGAACTTTTATTTCGCCTACAACATATGAATTGGAGGCAAGCGTAAATTCTGAAAATGTAAAATTTCTTAAAGTAGGTAAAAAAGTAGAATTGTACAATGTCGATAAATCTCAACATTGGGAAGGAAAAATAATCAGAATCAACAGTATGATTGACCCCAAAAGCCAGAGTATGAAAGCCTATATCCAAGTGTCGGATAAAAATCTAAAAGAGGGAATGTTTTTGGATGCTGAAATAGAGGGACATACTATAGCTAATGCTTTCGAGGTATCCAGAAAAAATATTTTTAGTGACAATAAAATATTTGTTCTCCAAGACACTATTCTAAATGCCAAAGAGATAATACCTGTATTTTTTAAAGAAAAAACTGTAATAGTTAAGGGCTTAAAAGATGGTGAGAAGATACTTAAAAAGCCTGTTCCGGGTGCTTATGACGGAATGATTGTTGAAGAATTAAAAGAGGAGAAATGAAGAAAATAATATCATATTTCATAAAATACAGTGTGGTAATATGGGTTATCATATTGGCTGTTGTGATTTTTGGTACCGTCGGCTGGAAGAATATGAAATCATCTTTTTTTCCATTGACCGAGACCACAATTATCACAATTGAGTTGACTTATCCGGGAGCTTCTCCCCAAGAGATGGAAGAGGGTGTAGTACTCAAAATTGAAGACAATCTGAAAGGAATTGCAGGAATTGACAGAGTAACATCAAAATCTTCTGAGAATTTTGCAGTGATTACCGTAGAGACATTTCAGGATTACGATATCAACGAAATGGTATATGAAGTGAAAAACGCAGTCGATAGAGTACCGAGTAAACCGGCAGGGCTTGAGCCTCCGGTTATCTCTAAGAGGAGACTCATGAGAGAGGCGTTTTCATTTACTTTAAGCGGTAAAAACACGTCTTTGAAAACACTAAAGCACATCGCGCGAGGTATAGAAAATGACCTTAGAGCAGTTGAAGGAATATCACAGGTGAAACTCTCTGGATTTCCGGCAGAAGAGATAGAAATAGCGGTAAGGGAAAATGATTTGAGGGCTTACCAATTGAGTTTTGAAGATGTCGCCAGAGCCGTTGCAGCATCAAACCTTTTGACTACCGGAGGAAAGATAAAAACAGATTACGAAGAATATCTAATCAGGGCTAAAAGCAAGAAATATTACGGTGATGAATTGGATCATATTGTTGTGCGGGCAGATGAAAATGGTAATAGGATTTTGCTCAAAGACATCGCAACTGTCAAAGATACCTGGAGCGAAAATCCGGATAGGATTTATTTCAATGGTCAACCGGCCATTAGTTTCACCGTGAATACTACTATTGACGAAGATTTGATTGGTGCGGCTCATAGTGTGAGAAAATATTTGGATGATTTTAATACTAATCACAACAATGTTAAATTAAATGTCTCAAATGATTCCTCTATCATATTGGATCAAAGAACAAGGCTTTTGATGAGAAACGGTTTACAAGGAATCATTTTAGTGCTATTGCTATTGTCTTTGTTTTTAAAGCCCAGATTAGCGTTTTGGGTAGCATTCGGGATACCGATGTCTTTTTTCGGTTTGTATATTTTCGCAGCATTATTTGGTGTGACGATCAATGTTCTTTCTCTTTTTGGAATGATTATAGTAATAGGTATTTTGGTAGATGACGGAATTGTGATTGCTGAGAATATTTATCATCATTGGGAAAAAGGCAGTACACCTTTTAGAGCTGCAATTGACGGAACTATTGAAGTTATTCCAGCAGTATTTTCCGGGATATTGACCACAATAATAGCATTTTCAACATTTTTATTCATAGAAGGTAGAATGGGTAGTTTTTTTAGTGAAGTATCTGTTGTTGTTATAATCACATTGACATTGTCTCTATTTGAAGCGATGATAATATTACCTTCACATATAGCTCATTCAGATGCTTTGAAGCCCAACCAAAAGCAGTATTTGTTCAATAAATGGGGCGAAAAGATTATGAGGTGGATGAAAGAGAATCTTTACACTCCTATATTGACTTTTTTCTTAGAGAATAAATTTTTAGGCTTCTCAATACCGGTAGTGTTCCTGATATTGACTATCGGTTCGTTAGGGGGTGGAATAATCAAACGTACATTTTTTCCGGCAGTCGCAAGTGATAGAATACAGATTACTTTGAGAATGCCTCAAGGGACAAACGAAAAAATCACATTGGAGTATCTCAAAAAAATAGAAGAAGCTGCTTGGAAAGTAAACGATAAATTCAAAGAAAAACAATCAGGCGGCAAAGATGTAGTCCAAAATATAATACGGCATTTAGGTCCCGGAACTTCCACGGGTAAATTGACTGTAAACCTTTTGGTAGGAGAGGAAAGAGATTTCTCCTCAGATGTTATAGCTAATGCACTTAAAAAGGAGACTCCCCCTCTTACAGGAATCGAGGCGTTGGAATACGGTTCAGGTTCGCATTTTGGTGGAAAGCCGGTATCAGTTGCATTGATAGGAAATAATATCGATGAATTGAAAAAAGCAAAAGTGGAATTGAAGAAATATCTTGAAAATGATGATAGGCTTAAAGATGTGTCAGACAATGATCCGGCAGGAATCAAAGAGATATCAATAAAACTAAAGGAAAATGCATATTTGTTGGGGCTCAATCTCCAAAAGGTAATGTCGCAGGTGAGAGGTGGTTTTTTTGGTAGATCCGTACAAAGATTTCAAAGGGGACAAGACGAAATCAGGGTATGGGTAAGATATGATAGAGAAGAAAGGGAATCAATAAAAAATCTTGATGATATGTGGATTTTAACTCCAAAAGGAAGTAGAGTCCCGTTTTCTGAAATAGCAGATTATAAAATTGCTCGTGGAGAGGTAGCGATTAATCACCTAAACGGCAGAAGACAAATCACAGTGGGCGCCTCTCTTAAATCTCATAAAACCAGTGCTGCCGAGGTGATTCAAGAGATTAAGGATACAAAGATGAAGGAAATCAAAGCAAAATACCCTTCAATATCTGCACTTTATGAAGGACAAAATCGAGAAGCGATGAAATCCGGGATGTCAGCAAAAAAAGTAGTTCCTGTTATATTATTTTTGATTTTTGCTATTATTGCTTTCACGTTTAGATCATTTAGTCAACCGCTTTTGCTAATGCTGATGATACCATTTGGATTGGTTGGGGTTGCTTGGGGTCATTGGCTTCACGGGTTTGCGATAAACATATTATCTATTCTTGGTATAGTGGCTTTGATAGGAATTATGGTAAATGACGGATTGGTGTTGATAGGGAAACTCAATTTATACCTAAAGCAAGGAATGCCCTATAATGAAGCTTTAATTCAAGCCGGTAGATCAAGATTCAGAGCCATAGTGTTAACCTCAATCACTACAATAGCCGGATTAGGACCACTGCTGTTTGAAGCCAGTCGGCAAGCACAATTTCTTAAACCAATGGCAATATCAATAGCTTATGGAATAGCCATTTCTACTTTTTTAACCTTATTGTTTTTACCCATTCTTTTATCATTTGCAAATTCATTTAAAGTATATTTAAAATGGATTTTTACCGGAGAAAAACCTAGTAGAGAAGAAGTAGAAAGAGCCATTAAAGAACAAAATTTTATAACAGATGACTTACACTAAATATAAAATATTGATAGTCTTATTGCTAACCACTAATGTATTTTATGCTCAGGTACTGACAAAACAGGAGGCAGCTAAAATCACTTTAGAAAATAATTTTGGTATTAAAATAGCCAAAAATAATCTGGAAATCGCCAGGAACAATACCAGTAAATACAATACAGGAGAATTGCCAACAGTTTTTCTTAGTTCAGGAATAAATTACGGTTTAAAAGCTTCCGATATCAATTATCACAATGACAAATTTCCTTCAACCTCCTTTTTTGGTGCTAATTCAGCAACTTACAATGGTTCGATTGGGATTAATTATACATTGTTTGATTGGAAAAAGACAAGTTATACCAAGGAACGATTAAAAGAAAGTCTCAATATCGCTGATTTGGAATTAAGGCAATCTATGGAAAATTCGCTTATTCAATTGTTTTCGGCATATTACGGTATAGCCAATTTACAAGAGCTGTTGTATGTTCAAAACGAAATAATGCAAATATCCAAACAAAGATTGCGAAGAGCAAAATTGAGAAATGAATATGGAAAATCCAATAAATTGCAGATTCTAAATGCTGAAGTGGATTTAAACAGGGATAGTGTCAATATATTGAATTTTCAGCAACAATTGACCAATGCCAAAAGGAATCTTAATCTGATTATGGGCAGGGATTTGGAAAGTGATTTTGATATAGATACGCTTGTGTTATTTGATGATTTTAGTTTGGATGAATTGATTGCAGGTATCGATAATAAAAATACTGATTTGCTGATATTGGATAAAAATGTTTCCCTATCCGAATTGAGCATCAAAATGAATAAAGCACGTTTAAAACCCACTATTAGTGCGGTCGGAAATTACGGAGTAAACGGAGGATTCAATGATACAAATTACAGTATCAAAAACCAATTTGGTACAGGACTTACAGCAGGTTTAAGCCTTAGTTGGAATATTTTTGATGGAGGTGCGACCAAAGTGAGAAATCAAAATGCACTAAAACAAATAGACAACCTTCAAGTACAGAAGGAGTTGATAAGGCAACAAATTATAAGTGAAATGAGAAACTATTATCAGACTTATCAGACCCAAAAATATGTTATGCAGGTCGAACTTGAGAACATACAAACATCAAAAATAAATTTCAAAAGGACTCAAGACTTATTCAATATCGGTAGAGTGACATCAGTAGAATTCAGACAAGCCCAATTGAATTTGCTCAACAGCCTATTGAATTACAAAAAAGCGAAGTACAATGCAAAAATTGCGGAGTTAAACATACTTCAATTGAGCGGTAATATTTTGGAGGTGATAAAGTAAAATCTCAAATCCTTGTCCCCGTGAAATAGGCAGATCCTAAATTAAAATATATTTCACAGGGTAAATCAATGTTCGATATTCCGTATTGTTCAATATCGTGTATAGATTATATTTTCACTCTCCTTTTTATCCTCAACCCCCAGCCCCTTCTCCTTTTTTTAAGTTTTTCTTTTATCTTTAATTTCACTTAAAAGGAGAAGGGGAGAGTGAGTGTGCTTGGTCTTTTAGGATTAGCTATTAATCTTTTGGAAAGATTATATAGTTCAATCATGATAACATACCTACAAGAGTTGTTCCTAACGACCAAATGCCCTATTTCCTCTCTCCTTTTTATCCTCAACCCCCGACCCCTTCTCCTTTTTTTAAGTTTTTCTTTTATCTTTAATTTCACTTAGAAGGAGAAGGGGAGAGTGAGGGTGCTTGGTCTTTTAGGATTAGCTATTAATCTTTTGGAAAGATTATATAGTTCAATCATGATAACATACCTACAAGAGTTGTTCCAACTGTCTAAGCGCCCTCTTCCCTCTCCTTTTACTTTCATTTAAAAAAAGCGGAAGAACTTTTTTAAAAGGAGAGGGTTAGGGTGAGGATAAAAATAGAGATTTTTACTATATTTGCCGTATGGAGAGATTATGGCAGAGCAGAACGCTGCTTCACCGGATTATAAAACTCCATATAAATTTAATGGAAAGGAATTGGATGAGGAGACAGGACTGTTTTATTATGGTGCAAGTGCGCTGCGCAAGAAATAAATGGGCATATTGACGCAGTAATTTTTTATTTAGACAAGGCGAAGGTTCTCGTGAATAGCCTTAGCTATTTGCGAGGTTCTTCAACGAAGTATAAATAAAAAAGAACAAGTATATATGTGTAGATATTTTTTGCGCAGTGCACTAAGTATTATGATCCAAGGATAGGACTATTTTTGAGCGTTGACCCAATGGCTGATCATCCTAATCAGGTAGATAAATCGCCATACGCCTACACTTGGAATAATCCGGTAAAACTGAAAGATCCTGATGGGAAATGTCCACAATGTGTTTGGGGGTTTGTGATTGGGTTTGGCTTAGACGTTGCTACACAGATGGTTTTTGAAGGCAAAAATCTAAAAGAAGTAGATTTTGCAAGTGCAGCTGTTTCAGGTGTTGCAGGAGCTTTCAGTGGAGGAATTTCATCTATTTCTAAATTAGGAAAGGGAGCACAGCTTGCTATTGGAGCTTCAATAGATGCGGGTGAGTCTGTGGGAAAGCAAGTAATTTCTGGCGGAGAGTTGAATGGTGGTAAAATTATTTCTGACGTGGTGATGGGTAGAATAGGAGGGCAATCGAAAGTGTTCAATGATGCAAATATAAAGGTTAAGGAAAATAGACTTGATCGAGTAATGCGTATTGCTAAAAATGATCCTAAAAGCGTTGGTCGAGCTCAAAATGTAAAAGATGCTTCATCAAGTATAGTAGCATCTCGAGGAGCTAATCAGGTTAAAAGTACCGCTGTTGTAAACGCATTACAATCAGGATCAAATAAAGTAAGATCAATATTAAATGCTGGAAGTAATTATAGAAGTATTGTAACTCCTAAAATTCAAATAGCTCAGGATAACACAAGAGTAATAACTCCAATTATTGATTTAAAATAAAATTATGTCTCAAAATATTTATTTAGTCTTATTTATAACGTTTACTTTTTTTTCAATTAAATTTTTTGAAGCGTCATACAGGGATTACAATATCAAAGAATATGGGATTGAAAGTATTGCAACAATAAAAGATATTCCAAATTGTGGAAGGTCTTCAAACAGTGTTGAGGTATTATTAAATAATGAAAAATACATTTTGAAAATTGGAAAAGTTGATTGCATCAAGGGAAAATATAAAATTGGTGATAAAGTAACAGTATTGTATAGTTCTGCATATAATGCCTTAATATTACCAAATGCAAAAGTGAAGCTCATACTATATATGAGCCTTCTCTTCTTCCTTTTCCCTTTATATTGTTTATATCATTTAATTAAACCTAAGAAAAACAATATGACTTAAAAAAAAAGCCTTGCGGAAGCGAGGCTTTTTTATTTACATTACAAAATAGTTTTAATTTCAGAACACCTGACCCCTGGGGAATTAAGATGACCCCAATTTATAGATTAAGGTGAGGTCAGTATCAGGAAAGAGAGTCTGGGTTTGGTTTAATTGTTCACAAAATTGTTCCAGTATCCTGTCATTTTTATGGTGCGAAAGAGGATGTATCCTAACGGTCAGAGTTTTATTTTCCTTGTTAACCATAAGGTCAGCATCGGATTTATATATTTGTTTTAAAAGCATTCTGGCTTCGTCTTTATGGGAATCATTCATGTATTGTTTTATGATACTCACCATTGCTGTTTCGGCTCGGTAA
>JALVEE010000125.1 GCA_027008645.1 Saprospiraceae bacterium | reverse complement strand
AACCGTTTTCAAAGGGAATTCTCCGAAGCCTTGGAATGAGGAGGTGAAAGTAAAAAACTAATTATGGAATTTGAAAGTTAAAAAAAAAAAAAAAAAGAAATTCAACGACTTTAAAAAATCTGAATTCCTTAGCTCGATTAATGTAGTAGGAGGCACAGTTTATAGTACTCGAAAAGTACCAGACGGGCCAATAACAGATTATTGGTCTGATGAAACTGATAAGTCCTTTACAGATACAACGGGGCAAGGATGGGATGTCTTGGACCCTGCTACACCCGATAAGAAGGACGTGTGGGGTTAAACACTTACAGAACCCTTGATTAAGAATGCAGGGAGTGAAGTTCCTTGCATTCTTTTAATTTCTCTAAATTCCGGGAATATGAAAAAAATCTTTTATGTTTTTATGCTTTTTTGTAAATTTGGTCTAGCTCAGGATTATATTGATTATAAGCAATATCATTTGGGAGTTATCAAGGCAGAGAAGTTTATTTTGCTTGATGGTAAACCTGTAAAGGGGTTGTTGGTATTCGATTCAGTATTTCAGAAATATCCTTTCGCTTTTGTGGATGATTGTATTGAAGCTTTTCAATTGGCGCTTCTTTATGAGCAAAATGATCTAGCTATGAAATTCATTAAAAAAGCAATGGATAATGGTTTTCGACTGGAACTGCTGAAGCACTTAAAGTGTGACTGTTTGCATTCTTCTGTTTTGAAAAAGAATCTTCGAGTTCATATATTTGACTCTTTTGTTGATAGTAACCTAGCGGAACTTCAACAATATGAACAGGATACTTTTTACCAATTTGTGTCTAGGATTAATAAAAAATTACTGAAAGAGATAATCAGAAGGCATATTATTGAGCAGACATATAAGAATTTAGGAAGTAAGCTGGCAATTGGAATAAAAAAATCGAGAAATAAGTTTATAAGTGTTAATCAGAATAATTTGCACTTTTTTGAAGCTCTTTGGAAAAATGGGATTTATTTTGGGGAGAAGAATTTAGGCTTGATGGATAATATGCTACTAAAGGCTACGGATATAGAGTATCTTGGAGATAATGGGTTTTTAACGGATAGCCTATTGGCCAGTTTGGGTTTGGTTTCAGAAACTTATATTCCCATAATCACTGAGCGTGATGACTACTTTGGGATGTCACCAGTTTTTACAATCTTATTTCATAATCCTAAGTCTTTTGAGATATTAGCTCCTTACAAAGATGAGATGATTCAGATGGGATTCTTGCATCCAAGGGAATATGCAATGTTGGTGGTTGAGCAGGGGAGTGGACGAAGAAGAATAAGTATAGATAAAATGAGGTTAACAAACAAAATGAAGTTAACAAACTTTGGCAAGAAGTTAAGTTTTACATCGGAAATTAATAAATTGAGAAGGGCTTATTTATTGCCACCTTATGAAGTGGATTATGCAAAGCACCTATTGGTTAACAAGTATTGTTTAAAGCTAAATTTTGGGATGTTTAATGGTGGTAGATAAGAAAGTGTTAGTTATTTCTCAGAAAAATGAACCAAGTACTGATGAAGTCTTGAAGTATTTAATTTACTGGAATGTCCCATTTGTTAGGATTAATGATGATGATATTGTTCAGCCGGTGGAAATTGTTTTTGACG
The DNA here is from genome assembly GCA_027008645.1 of Saprospiraceae bacterium. Classification (GTDB taxonomy): domain Bacteria; phylum Bacteroidota; class Bacteroidia; order Chitinophagales; family Saprospiraceae; genus JADJGA01. Next base: position 1,882 of record JALVEE010000125.1, on the reverse strand, counting down.
AACAGCAAAAGGAGATTGTAGAACTTAACTTTGAGAAAGAAAGTCTCCGTCTCGGAAAGGTTCGTTCTGTATGGTATCGTCGGGGTAGATTGAGGTTGTTTGCAGATAATTTAGAATTACTAGGCAATGATGTCAATTCTATTGTATTAAAACAGTATTATCAGAACTCATACCGACGAGAAGTAGAGAAGGTAGAAAACTATCTGTACGATAGGCTAAAAGATGTTAAGCATATTAATAATTATTCGGATAATGAATTGTCAAAGTTGTCTCAATTGAAGGTTGCTGTAAAGTGTAGTCTTAAAATACCAAGAACAATTGTCTCAAATGATGCTAAGGGAATAGTTTCCTTCTTTGGTGGGCAAAAGTTTTTGTACAAAGCAATGAATTTTAATGTTTTTAATATTTATAGTCAGGGTGCTAGGTGGTCATGTGGAGCCGATAGCTCAATTTTGGTATCACCAACTGATTTGTTAGAACGAAAATCCTTTTTGTTGTCAATGTTCCAAGAGTATATTGAAAAGAAATTTGAAATTAGATCTTTTTATCTTTATGGTAAGTTTTTTTCAATGGCAATTTTTAGCCAACAAAATGAAATTGCAAAAGTAGATTGGCGCGATGAAACGCCGGCCAATCCTAACAGAGTGTCAGTTTTTAAGTTGCCAGTTGAAATGGAGAAAAAACTTACAGAGCTAATGAAGGAACTAAATCTTAATAGTGGATCATTAGATTTGATTTATACCCCTTCTGGTAATTTTGTTTTTTTAGAGGTGAATCCGATAGGCCAGTTTGACTGGATGAATAGGTTGTGTAATTTTTTTATTGAAAAACATATAGCGAATGAGCTTAGATAAGATTTTGAAGGAATTACTTATAGCACATCCTGATTTGTTTCAGTATACTAAAAATGTTGGTGCTGTGAAAATTGAAAGCAAGATAGGAAGAGATGTGGTCTTTAAGGGCTTAAATTCATATAGAAGCAATTCTTTTCCTTTCTATAAACCTATATCTAAAATTCTGAGTTCAAATGGACAAAACTAAGAAAATTTTTCTGAAGCTTTTTTCTACATGTATTGTGGTGTCAGGGAGTGCTAGGAGTTGCATCTATGATATGCAGTTAGAGAATTACCACATTGTCCCCAACTCTTTTTCTAAGTTATTTAAGAAAGGTGTTTTTTATTTTAATCTAGATAATTATTCTAGTGATTATCAAAGGATAATTGAAGAATATGTTTTTTTTCTGAAGGATAAGAAACTTGCTTTTGAAGTTACTCGTGAAGAAATTGAGTCATTTCCAGAAATGAATTTGGATTGGGATACTTCATCAGAAGTTTCGAATGCTATTGTTGATGTAGTTGATGGGTCTAATTTTTGTTGGGTTACATTGATTGAACAATTGGTTGAAATTCAGTGCTATAATATTCAATTCAGATTCTTTGATTATTGGGATTGTATTAAAGCAATTGATAGAATCTGTAATATAGCCTTTGAGTCAATGGTGTTTTCTTTAGAGTTTTATATACCGTTTAGAACAGATTTGGAAGAAAAACTTGTTTTTATTGTAAGGAATAACCCTAAAGTTAGAGCCATGATTGTGTATGGCGCTTCGGAAAATAGAATTTTTCAAAAGTTTAATAATGGATTCTCCGGTATTTATTTTGTTACGGAAAAAATAACTTTCGGGAAGCGAGCCTGTGGGAATATTCTTCCTGAGTTTTTTGTTGTGAACATACCTGTTGTCACCGAAGCCCACCACCACAACACCTGCCTAAACAGAAAAATCTCCATAGACATCAACGGCGACATAAAAAACTGCCCATCCATGCCCCAGTCCTTTGGGAATATCAAGGACACCACGCTAGAAGAAGCCCTAAATCACCCT
>JALVEE010000124.1 GCA_027008645.1 Saprospiraceae bacterium | reverse complement strand
TAATATAAAGAAAGAAACTGAGAAATACAAAGCTGATTTAAAATACAAAGCTGACATGGAAAAGATAAAAATGGATGAAAAGAGACAGAAGAAAGAGGAGAGAAAAAGTAAAAAATAATAGAAATAGACAAGTAAATTTCAGAAAGTATAATAAAAATAAATTTAAAATATTAATTGAAAATTAAAAACGATTTTTTTAACTCTATTAATAAACTTTAACATAACTTAGTACTATGAATTTAAACGATGAAAATAACGGCTTAGATGTTCACAACTTGGATAATGATGATAACACATTGTTAATCAACGAAGGAAGTGGACCGGACATTATTCAAGATGATATGTTTGATGGTGTAATATCCGTATCTACCGGTAACCAAAACTCATTAAAAACTACAGAAGATGATCTTAATGGAAAATTAAATACAAATAATTCGCAAAAAACAGGTGATAATGGTGATGATGGAAACGGAGGTGATAATAAAAATGTAGATGATAAGGGTTCCGGATCAACAAATAAAGATGAAGGTTCGGGGGATGATAATAAAGGAGATGATGGAGATAATAAAATAGATACATCTAAATATACACCATCAGCCCTTTACGCTTTAGCACTAAAAGAGGAAGGATTAGGTTTTCTTGGAGAAGATGATATTAAACCTGATATGAAACCTGAAGATCTAGTAGGGGTTTTAAAAAATAAAACATTAGAATTTGCTAATAACTATGTTAATTCCAAAATTGAAGAAGAATTAAAACAAACTGGTCAATATGCTAAATACTTAAAACTATTAATAGATAGTAATGGAGAAGTTAAAGACGATTTGAAGCCAGCAGTTTTAGCAGAACAATACGCTAATTTTGATTTAGAATCTGATGATGTTTCAGAGAATGATTTAAAATCAATGGTTCTTAGTATGTTAAAATTACAAGGAACTGATCAGAATATAGCAAGTGATTATGTAAATAGGTTATCTAAGGACGAACTTGTAGAAAAATCTAAATTATCTAAACAATATCACAAATCTTTTATTGATAAAACTATTAAGCAAGTTGAACTTGATAGAGAACAAAAAATAAAAGATGAGCAACAAAAACAATTACAATTTGTTAATAGTTTAAAATCAACATTAGAACAAAGTAAAGATTTAAACGGTTTACCCATTTCTAATGATGAAAAGCAAAAGATACTATCTAATATCATAGAAAGAGATCAACTGGTAAATGTATTTAATCCGAGTACTGGAGAATATGAAAGAAGGGAAATGAGTATTTTTGATATAGAAATGCATAATGCTGTTAATGATCCTAAGAAACTACTTATATTATCCAAGCTAATAGCTAATGATTGGAATTTTGAATCAGTAAAGGAAGATGCTAAAACTAATGTTAGTTCACAAATTTATACAGCCTTAAACAAACAAAATTCACAAAATTCACAAGATTCTAATAATAATCAAAATCTTGAATCTAATGAATTTTATGATGAATATTTTGGTTCAGAATATAATGAAGAAGAGGAAGGTTATATAGGAACACCACAACAAACAATGATAAGAATATAAAAAATCAAAAATAATATTAAAAGTAATAAATAAATTATATAAATTATGAACTTAGTACCGACACAATTTGCAATTTCCAAAGTAACTAAAAAAGATTTGGCTATTGCTAATTATACTAGTGAGAATGTTTTATTAAAGGCTAACCCACGTGTTAAAATGTGGCAAGACCTTACAGATGGAGTGTTAGAATATGTAGCAACACAATCTCCTAATATATATGGAATGCATACATCTCTAATTAAATCTTTTAGTAACGCTAATGCTATTAGATATGTTAATTCCGAATGGGTTCAATGGTCATTGAAAGGAAATGGTAAAGCTAAGGTAATTAGTATGGAAAACATGATGCCCGGTGTTAAAACACCTGGTATTGAACATAGTGAAATTACTATCAAAGTTAATAAAAACTTTTGGAAATCATCTGATACGGTGTATCCGGAATTAGCTCCTACAATGGAATTTACTGTTCAAGGTGATGGTGTATCAGATGGTACTGGTTTCATATACACTCTTATTTACCATACAACAGAGGCGATGGAATATGTTGATCCATCTTTGTTAGAACAAGGATTAATCTGGATTAAACGTGGTTCAACTGTATCTGAAGGTTCAAGAGAATATGGTTCCAGTTATGTTGGAGGAACTAGTTTTATTACTTTCCGTTCCAATTTAACTAGTTGGTCAAAATCTCATGAAACAACTGATAAAGGTTGGGCAACCTTGCTAAAACTTACTGCTGCTGATGCAAATGGTAATAAGATTCCAGGGTTTAAAGATATGATTATTACTTTTGGTGAAGCTGAATTTGAAGCCCAAAGTAAGTACGAACACGAACAAGTTCTTTTCTGGTCACAAGCAGCAGGTAAAAACATTATTGATCCTTCTACTGGTTATTATAGAAGAATTGCCCCTGGAATGATACAATGGTACATGGATGGTAATATGACACCATATAGTACTGCTAATTTTTCAGTAGATCATATTAAAAATATCATACGAAGTTTTATGTATGGTAGAGTTATGCCTAAAAATTCAAATATTGTAGTTGAATGCGGATTAGGTTTACTAGAATTAGTTAATGATGCTTTGACTGAAAAGTTTTCAGTTAGACCAATAGAAAGATCTCAAGATCTTTATATCAAACCGGGTTCATCTTTTCCGGGTTCTAAACAAAAAGGATTCACACTAACTAATCCTCAATTCTTAGGATTTGATATGTTTCCTTATGGCTCTGTTGAGTTTAAGCATTTACCAATTTTGGATAATGAAGAACTATTAGGAGGTTTGAGGCACCCCGTTACTGGTTATCCTTTAACATCTTATTGGGGGTTTATAAAAAATATTGGAATTGGTACTACTAATAATGTAGAACTCTTAAAGAAGAAAAATTCTTATTTTAGAACTTATCAATGTGGTGTTTGGTCACCTGCTGGACCGATTATGGGTCAAAATAAAAGAGGATTTGTTGCTACTAGTGGGCAAAGAGGGTATAAGCTACTAGCCGGTGATACATTTGGAACAAGAGTTAAGGATGTTAAAAGGACATTGTTCCTGCACCCGGCTATTGAAATGTAATAAATTTATAAAAACAATATTAATTAATAAAAATTAGATTATTATGGCTAATGGAGTAGCAACTAAACCAGATGTTGAAAAAACTAGAGATAGTGTAAAACTAATATCTAAAAAAGGAGTTGGTAAAAGGCATAAAATATTTTGTACTATAAAACCAGCACCTAATTCAAGAAAGTTGGCAACTGGTGTTAATGGTGTAACTGAGATGATTGAAAATCGTTATGGTATTAAAAGTAATGGTGAAAAAGAACTAATATCTTCTTCATCTTATGATGCTCAACGATTTGATGATACTTTACAATTTGAAACTGCTAGTTGGTCTTCAACACAAGGAAAATATTTAATAATAGATCCTGATGATCCTACTAAATCTAAAGTATTAGATGGTT
>JALVEE010000123.1 GCA_027008645.1 Saprospiraceae bacterium | reverse complement strand
CAACCACCGCACCCATCGTAAACATCGCAAGTTTCGCAACCAACGCACTTTCGCAACTATCGCAAGTTTCGCAACCATCGCAAAAGTCGCAAACATCGCAACCTGTCGCCTTCACGCTACTTTTCCCTACTTTAGTGGTTAGTCACAAGCTTATTAATAAAACTTAGATTCTTCCAATTTAATATAGTTGTCAAATCTGTTCTTTTTTGTTCTTGAGTGCCACCGTATAAAATAAAAGCTTGATCTTGATTGCTCAATTTTTGCCAGTATTTTAAATTCTTAAACCAATTTGATGTAATAGTTTTGCCTGATTTTATCTCAATGGGAAATAATTTGTCATCCTTATCTAAAATAATATCGATTTCATGTCCTGTCTTGTCTCTCCAATAAAAAAGTGGGGGAGCTATTCCTTTATTAGTGAATTTTTTAAATAATTCAGATACGACCATTGTTTCAAAAATTGCTCCTCGTAACGGATAATTTTCTAGTTGCATTGGAGTTGAAATTCTCAATAAGGAACAGACAAGACCGGAATCGTAGAAATATACTTTTGGTCTTTTTATAATAGTTTTTTTAAAGTTTTTATAATGAGATTTTAACAAGAATATGATAAAGCTACTCTCTAAAATTCCGATCCAAGATTGAATCGTTTTAATATCTACTCCAACTTCAACACTTATTGAGTTAAGATTTAGTTCTTGAGCGGTTCTTCCTGCTAATATTTGCATAAATTTTTCAAAAACTAATAAATTAACGATATTTTTAATTTGTCTTACATCTCTTTCAACATAGGTTCTGATGTAGTTTGGAAACCAATCACTCGGACTTATTTTTTGATCATATATTGGTGGATAAAATCCATTAAACATCCATTCATTGTCGGATTCTTTGAGGATGTTTGCTGTTTTCAATTCATCAATACTAAAAGGCAACAGGGATATATACGCTATTCTACCGGCAAGAGATTGTGCTATGTTTTCTTGTAATAAAAAATTATTTGATCCTGTAAGAATAAATAAACCCTTCTCGTTAGTATTATCTAGAATTTCTTGCAAATAGGAGAATATTTCTGGTGTTCTTTGTACTTCATCTAAGATAGCTCCATTCGGTAAATTTCCAAGAAACCCCCTTGGATCCTCTATTGCAAAATTTCTATTATCGGGATTCTCTAATGAGATATATGTCTTATCTGGGAAAGTCGCTTTTACTAAAGTGGTTTTTCCTGATTGTCTCGGTCCTATAATTGCAACAGATTTAAAGGTCTGTGCTAGTTGGACAAGCTTATTTTGTGCTTCTCTTTGTATCATAATGCAATATATGGATAAATATGGAATGCTACTCCAAATTATTCCACTTTTAAGAAATCATTACTCATTTTTTTTTCTTCAGGTAAATACCAAAAAAGCCATAAATTATCCATTATAAAATTTTCGTAAGTACTCAGGTAAAGTATTTAGTAAAAACGAAATAAATTATGTTAAACCATCGCAATAGCATAATAATATTTTCACAACTTTCTATATAGAACCCTTTCCTGTTTCCCTTAGAAGGGAAATGATAATTGAGAAAATATTATTATACAATCAATGACCAGACAATCAATAAATTAAACCACCTGAGTAGTCACAAATTTTCTATTTCCTTTTCAACTGCCTTCTCTTTTACAATATTAGTGAACTTACCATTCATTTCTCATTTGATTTTGAATTTTTAATGGATGGTGATTTAGATTAATAACACCACAAAATTTGTTTGCATTAAATTTCCCAACTTTTCTTATTGATTTAATTTTCTTTAGGTTTACATCTATTTCAGCTGATCGTTTTATAATAACTATCATACCATCTATTTATAATAAATACCTAAATTCCAATGCCTTAGTTTCAATAATGATATTTTAAAATGTTCTTTAATGTAAGTACAACCGGATCGCAACCATCGCCCTATCGCAACCCTCGCAAAAGTCACAATCATCTCCCCACATACATCTCCTTATAATAGTTCTTATACTCCCCGCTTGTCACATTATCCAGCCATTCTTGATTATTCAGGTACCAGTCTATGGTTTTTTCTATTCCTTCTTCAAATTGTAGAGATGGTTTCCAGCCTAATTCTTTCTGTAATTTAGATGAATCTATCGCATATCTCAAATCGTGTCCTGCCCTATCTTTCACAAAAGTTATTAGCTTTTCAGAAGTTCCTTCTTCCCTACCCAACTTATTGTCCATAACTTTGCACAAAACTTTTATCAAGTCAATATTAGTCCATTCGTTATTGCCACCGATATTGTAGGTTTCTCCAATTTTTCCTTTATTAAAAATCACATCAATAGCATTTGCATGATCTTCAACGTAGAGCCAATCTCTTACATTTTCTCCCTTGCCATACACGGGAAGCGGTTTATTATTCTTAATATTATTTATAAATAGTGGTATTAGTTTTTCCGGAAATTGATTAGCCCCATAATTATTCGAACAATTGGATATTACCGTTGGTAGTCCAAAAGTATCGTGATATGCTCTCACAAAATGATCCGAACTTGCTTTGGCTGCTGAATACGGACTATGCGGGTCGTATGCAGTAGTCTCTGTAAACAAACCTTCCTCTCCCAGTGATCCATAAACCTCATCTGTGGAAATATGGTAAAAAAGCTTCCCTTCAAAATCATCTTTCCAATATGCCTTGGCTGCATTAAGCAAATTGACAGTACCTATAACATTGGTCATCACAAACTCCATCGGATTGGCAATAGATCTATCCACATGAGATTCTGCAGCAAGATGAATCACTCCATCAAATTTATATTTATCAAACAAAACCCTTATAAATTCACCATCCACTATATCCCCTTTGATGAACATATAGTTTTCCCTATCCTCAATATCTTTTAGATTCTCCAAATTTCCGGCATAAGTCAATTTATCCAGATTGTAAATCATACTTTCCGGATATTTATTAACAAAAAGCCTTACTACATGCGAGCCGATAAAGCCAGCCCCTCCTGTGATTAAGATATTTCTTTTCATGTGTTGTGTTTAAGTTTGTTGCGAGGTTTGCGTTTGTTGCGAAGGATTGCGACTTTGTTGCGAAGGGTTGCGAGGGTTGCGAATTTGTTGCGAAGTGTTGCGATTGTTGCGAGTTTCGCATAAGTCGCAAGTCTCGCAAGTCGCGCAAGAGTCGCAAGTCTCGCAAGTCGCGCAAGTTTCGCAACCATCGCAAGTCTCGCAAGTCACGCAAGTTTCGCAACCATCGCAAAAGTCGCAAATATCGCAAGTTTCGCAAAAGTCGCAAGTATCGCAACCATCGCAAAAGTCGCAAGTCGCGCAAGTTTCGCAAGCCTCCCCTCAATAAGTCCAATCTTCACGTTTAGATATAATAGTTACCAACATTGCCATTATGTGGTCGTACTTATCATATAGGATATCGTGTTCTTCTTTTGTTATATACTTACAAGACAGGGCATAATCAAGCCATACTTGAGTCTCAGCAGCTTCTCCATCGGAAATAGCCAATGTAGAAGCGAAATGTTTTGGATACTT
>JALVEE010000122.1 GCA_027008645.1 Saprospiraceae bacterium | reverse complement strand
GATATCCGGCAAGTATGGTTTCCGTATCCGTAGATGAATTAAATGAGTAGGAATTACCGATTTTACTCCTTAATTCTTGATGATTGTATATTTCACCATTGTAAATAATAGCTAATGAACCGTCGTTTGAGAGCATTGGTTGATGTCCTCGTTGGGACAAGTCCAAAATAGACAGTCGTTGATGTGCAAAAGCCAGATTTTTGTAATAAAAGATTCCTTCATCATCGGGACCGCGATGAGCAATCTTATCATTGGCTTCAACTATATATTTAAGAATATCTTTATTGGATAATATTCCGGTTATACCACACATTTATATTTTATTGATTGAGTCCATTATTAACTCGCCTGTTTTATTCCAATCAGGCATTTTCAAAACTTCTTGATACGCCATTTCAGCATTTTGTATATCATTTGAATTCATACTCTCTTTTATTTTATCCAAAATATCTTCCGGATCAAATGGGTCAAAAAACCGGGAATTGTAGCGGCATACTTCACGAGCAAAGTCCATATCAGAAGTGATTATTTTCTTTTTGAAAAACATAGATTCGATATATGTTCCCGAAAAAGATTCCAATATAGTCGGCAAAAGCAAAGCGTCTATCCTGGAATACAGGTAGCCTATATTTTTCATTGGAATGCGCCCTAGATTAATCAATATATCTTGTATTTGTCTTTCACTTATTAGATGAATTATTTTTTTAGCTTGTAAATTTTCACTTTCATCCAAAGTGATATAAATTTTTATATCAAGATTTTGTTTTTTTATCAGTTCGGCTACTTCGATTAATGACTCGATATTTTTATGTGGATAATAAACACTCAAGCAAAGGCATTTATATTTATCATTATTTGTTGCTTGTTGTATGTTTTTATCATAGATTATTTCTTTCTGTAAATTGTCAACAGAGACAGCATTTGGTGTAATAAATATCTTATCAGAATCTAGACCATATAGCTTTATTAATCTATTTTTAGCTGTATTGGTTTGGGCTAAAAAATAATCAGAATATTTTAATCTCTTCTTGAAAAAAAACACCATTAATCGGGAGATGACCAAATCTTTAATGTTCATTTGTTTCCAAACCTTACTTTCAGGATAAATTGCGTATGGAAAATGGAATAGAGTGATCTGCTTATATTTTTTTGTCGGCAAAGCGGTATTTCCCATATTGAAAACCTTGTTTGCATTAGTTTTTTTTAATATTTTCAATATCCGGTAATCAAGTGCGATTCTCATTGCCGGATTGTGATAAAACGACGGAACAAAATGCAACTTTATATTATCAAATATCAAATCCCTAAATAATTTGTCATCCGGAACTACAGCTACAAAATCCAAATCTCCAAAATTCTCGCCCAAAACCTTGAGAAAATTGACAGCTACGGATTTTCCTCCTCCTACTCTTAGTGTAGCTGCATTAATAAAATACTCTTTTTTTGTCATATCAAGTTAATTCCCTATTCTCAAAAATCTTCAATCTTCCAAAAAATCTGGCTATATTCGCCGGCAATACTGTAAATACAAAAATAGTAAGAGCTCCAGGAAGGTATCCTCTTGTTATAAAAAAATACAAAAAAGATAAAGAAATCGAATACACAACGATTGCAAAGCGGTTATTGATATTTGTTTTTGTCCATTCCCAAATTCTTCTGTATATAAATCCCAAAATGAAAGAAATGCCTATTAGTCCAAACCATCCATATGCTATATACCATTCGGAAAAAAACAGCATTGCCGCCCATTTGTGCGCCTCGATTTGTTCTAATTCCTTATATATTTTGATTGGATCTCTAATGTATTGATCGGTGTTTTTTTCCGGAAAAAACTTCCTTGGTATAGGCAGCATTATGGTATTAATAAGAATATCATTACCTACGAAATCTACTTTTTCCGGTACAGCTTTTATTACTACTCCTGAAATAGGAAAAATATTTGTTTCTTTAAATGCTGTTAGTAAATAGCTCTGATTTGGATTTCTATCGAGCTTTGATAAGTTGAGACCTTTATTGTGATTTCTGACTATCCCAATTATTCCCATTGACATAACAAAAACAGGTAAAATAACCAATAACACAGTCAAAGGAGGTCTCTTTTGTAAACTGAGATAATATGCGACCAATAGAGTAGAAAATAGAAGCAATATTCTGTATCTAAATCCAAGGCCGGAGTAAATCGATAAAGATAGCAACAAAAATAAAATAAATACCCAAAATTTGAAACTCAGAAAATTCATTTTTTTCATAGAAAGCAGCATCAAAGCATTTCCTACTATCAAAAAATTTATCCCCATATTCAAATAGTTCATAAATCCGCCAAACTCTCCTGTTTCAGAAAATACAGAATTATTAAATGGATTTAACTGGGCGATGAATCTGCCTGGATTTGCAATAGCATAGAGGGAAATTCCAACGATGTTAATAATCAATGCTATAAAAAACATCTTATTATATTTATTATCGTATTGTTTAACGATTTTGCTTCTGCTTGAATAGATAAAATAGCCGAAAAAAATGGATATTATCGATAAAAAGCTACCAAGCCACGCGGGTTTGTAAAATTGTCGCATAAAATGCTTTGGAAAGACTTTCATATCAATATTGATAAATATCAAAGGACCGATTACGGTATAAACCAAATATACTAACCCTATAAAAACAATAGGTGAAAATACTTCCAGTTGATTTTTGGATAATACTGATTTGATAAAAAAGAATACAATTATTGAAATTATGCCAAAAAGGTATATCTTCTCATCTATTGTTAATAATTCCATAAAAAATCTTTGTTTCTCAGCTTACGGAATTGTAAAAATCTGAAATTCCTGTTCTAAACCTTTTCCAGGTATATTCCTCGGCTTTTTTCGCAGCCTCCAAACCCATTTCAAAATAATTATTATCCTGGATAAACTTCTCTATTTTTTCCGCTAATACTTTGGCTGATCGAATAGGTATAATATAGCCTTGTTTTCCGTCTTCAATAATATCTGCTCCCGAGGTATTCTTAGTGGTAATAACCGGTAGTCCACTTGCCATTGCCTCTAATATAACAAGAGCAAAGCCTTCTATAAGAGATGGAAAAACAAATATATCACTTTTGTTCAGCTCTTCAGACAGTTCTTTATGATTCAGATTAAGTTTTACTTTTATATTGTCGTTATCTGAGTAATTATCCAGCAAGGCCTGATCTGCTTTTCTTCCGCACAAAGTCAAGACAACCTTTTTTGACTTAAGTAGGTTCATAGCATCAAGAAGGTACGATATACCTTTTCTTTGGATAATATTACCTACAAAAATTAAATTTAGAGTACCTGATTTTTTCTTTTGTTTTTTAGTAATATTAAACTTGGAAAAATCAACGCCATAAGGTATTACTCTGATGATGTCTTTGTCAATTCCGTTTTCGACCAGACTGTTTTTTGTGAAAGAACTTGCAACCACTATACTATCAGCCATTTCAGATTCAGCTATAAGCTGTTGCAATTGATATTCGGAAAGCCCCATTTCGACTTCATTGTTAAGGGAGAATTTCGCCGCAGGAACTCTTTCAATCTCTTCTTTTAAAATCCTTTT
>JALVEE010000121.1 GCA_027008645.1 Saprospiraceae bacterium | reverse complement strand
TGAAGCAGATTTCATCGCTATGGAGAAAAAAAACATAGATGATGTTACAATGGCAGAGTATCTACTTATTTAGTCAAAAAAACATATCGCCAATCAGCGATTGATTACAAATAACTTCTTTTCATTAACTAAAAATAGAATCAAAATGTTAGCAAAAAACAGATCTTCGAAAAAAATTACTTATGCATTGGTAATACCACTATTCCTGATAATCTTATCAGCTTTTACTTTCAAATCTTATCCCGTTTACATAACGCAAGATGGCCAAATCGTCAGAGACACACTGATTCCCGGGTACTATTATGCAACAGATACGGTATTTTACTATGATCCAGATACAAAAAAAGAAACAAAGAAAATTGTAAAATCAAAAATTACAATGGACGAGTATATAAACAGTCTAAATCTTTCGGGAAAAATGTCATCAAGGATTGATACCGTACCATACTATGATCCCGATACATATGAAGAATCACTGATGGTTTACAAAATAAAATATCCTTATGAGCTATGGCAAGTTTTTGATAAACTTACCTGGAAACAGCAGGAGGCGATTATCAAGAACTACGGCAGTATGACTAAAGAAGCTGTTAAATAGTGAAGATAAAAATACTTCTAATTGTTAATCTGCATTTAGAGACTTTGTTAAGGTAAAAACAAAAAACCAACTTTGAATCATAATTGATAGTGACCTTGAGAAATTGTTGCGTCAAAACAATATTAACTCACTTCAAAATACTGTTATGGAAGATATAATTACTACAATCAAAACAAACTTTTTGGGTCAAATAGGATCTATTTTGGGAGAATGGGGTCCAAAATTTGTAATGGCTATTATCACCCTGATTATTGGTCTTTGGATTATAAGATTGATGATGAAGGCTGTTGGTCGAATAATGGAAACCAAGCATATTGATTCAACGCTTAGACCATTTTTAATTACCCTTTTAACTTTTTTGCTAAAAGTGATGCTGTTTTTGGCTGTAGCTGCTCAAATCGGTATTAAGACAACTTCATTCATCGCCCTTTTGGGTGCAGTAGGTCTGGCAATCGGAATGGCTATGCAAGGGGCATTGGGAAATTTTGCAGCAGGAGTATTATTATTGATTTTCAGACCATTCAAGGTCGGTGATTTGATTGAAGCTCAAGGGGAGTTGGGATTTGTCAAAGAACTATCAGTCTTTGTTACAATTATAGAGACATTTCAAAATAAAACAGTAGTGATTCCTAATGGTCCGTTATTAGGCGGAAATATCATAAATTATTCACAGAAAGGAAATGTAAGGGCTGATATTCCATTTGCTATAAGATATGGTTCTGATGTGGAAAAGGCAAAAGAAATCGTATTGGATGTACTTAAAAAATCAAAATATGTCCTTGGAGACCCCGCACCTAGCGTATATGTTACAGAACTGACCAATACAAATATACAGTTGACCGCTTTACCTTTTACGACTGTTGAAAACTATTGGGACGTATTTTGGGGTTTGAGAGGAGAGATTGTTAAGGCTCTTGGTGATGCAGGATATGAGGCTCCTTATGAACAAAGGGTTGTACATATGAAACAGGATTAACCCGAATTATTCACCACTTTAATTTATATATTGGGATATATTCTTGAAAATAAATGGCTGGATAAAAAACTAATTTTTATTCAGCCATTTTCTTATAGTAAAAAGAACAATTGTGAAGGGTAGTGAAGGAATAGTGTGCACTTCATTTTTTTAAATCTTCCAATATTCTTTTGTAGTCGCTATTTTGAGGGTTGATTTTTATCAATTCATTGCAGGTTAAACGAGCTTTTTTCTTGTTATTTGTTTTTATTTCCCCTAATAGTCTAATATACAACATTCGCTCATTGCCGGGAAAAAGGCTTAGTGCTTTATCCAATACCTTTAGCGATTCTTTATATTTACCGGCTTGTTGAAGTTTGAGAGCATAATTGTAAAAAGCATTTGGTATGGGAGGTTGTTTTTCTATCGCATTTTTAAGGTATTCAAGGGATTTTATATTATCGGATTTTTCATTGTACAACAATCCGAGCATAAAATAAGGGTAGCTATATTCAGGTTCTTGTTCAATTACTTTTTTATATAATTTTTCTGCTAATTGTATATTTCCATCCTCATATTCCATCAATGCAAGATTCATCCTTGACAGATTAAAATAATTATCAATTTTCAAAGCTTTTTCATAAGCTTTTTTTGCTAAACGCCTATCACCTTGCGACATATAATACAAGGCTAATTGATGTTGACCTGATGCAAAATCCGAATTGACATGTAAATCGCTTAGAAATTCATTTTTTGCTTTTTCAAATCCGGTATTTTCGATTTTAATATTATTCAGAATAAAATATCTTGCAGCTGCGATTCTGACGGTGCGAATTGCATCATTCAACCGTGGTTCTATAGCTTTTTCATATCCTTTTCCGATATTCACCAATGTCATTATGGCTTCTCTCCTGACCAACGGGCTTTTATCCTCAAGCATTTTCAATACTATATTCAACTCATTCGGGGAATATATTTGATCTGACAATATATTCACCGCACTCGCCCTAATTATATCCGGAAAATCAGTTTGGCTTATCAAACTTTTCAGTGAATCAAGATTACCTTCAAGTGCAGGCAATAACCAGTCGGAAAAATGTTTTTGACGCTTTTTGCCGTATTTACCAATGATAAAATCACTTGCCCATTGAGCGGTTTTATCCTTGTGACATTTATTACAGGCATTGGGAGTTCCGTATTTGACCGTTTGATCAGGTCTGGGAACCCTGAAACTGTGATCCCGTCTAAAATCAACTCCCATATAATATTTTCCGGTCATGTGACAATTGATGCATTGTGATGCTTTCGTGTCTTGTTTATGAAAATGATGCCGGTAATTATCATATTTTTTTTCATGACACTGAAGGCATAGATTATTACCTTCTTTTTTTAGTTTCATGGTATGCATATCGTGACAATTACTGCAAGACACCGATTCCAAATTATACATTCTGCTTTGCATAAAAGAGCCTACAACATAATCTTCGTCAAGTATCTGTCCATCTTTTTCATATGTTGGATATCTTATAAGATTGGGATAATAATAATCGAGAAAATGCCCTTTATAATCGAAATAATTTGTTACCATTGACCTACGGGAATGGCATCTGGCACATTTTTGAACTAACTCCTTTGAATTCATATTTTGATTCATATAAAGTTTCGGTGGAAGTATATCTTTATATTTATCCCTATCAGTATAGTATTCAATATGCTGAGCACCCGGTCCGTGACATGCTTCACATCCGACATTTATTTCAACAAAAGAAGTATGGTAAGCTCCGCTTGATTCTTCGTAGTTTTTCTCAACAAAAGTAGAATGACAATCCGCACACATATTGTTCCATGTCATACTTCCACCTGTCCAATGCATCCATTCATCGTGTTTGATTTTTAGTTCAGGTTGAAGATCAAACCATTTTGATGATTTGTCATCCCATGCGGAATGCAAACACTGATACTTTCCTTTTTCAAAAGGCACAATATATTGTTGCAAGGGACGAAATCCAAAAGTGTATTTTACTTCATAATCATGATATTTGCCGTCATGTCCTTCGGTATTGACAAAATAAAGTGAATCTTTTTTAAAAAAATGATATTTTACACCTTTGCCGGTAAAATACGCATCATTGAAATCCGCTAAAACACTCGCAGAATCTGCTTTTTGCATTGCAAGTTGATGATCCGAACCCATCCAGTCTTTGTATTCTTTTTCATGGCATACTTTACACTCTTTACTACCGGCAAAACTTTTTTGAGTTATTTCTGTAGTAAAATGAGTTTGTCCTTTTTCAATTTTATCATTTTGCTTGCAAGAATAATTGGCGAAAAAGACAAATAACGAAAAGACCAAAGTATTTATCTTTATATATTTTTTGCTTTTATTTATCACAGTCTAACTAAGTCTATTTGCACAAGTATCATTTAAAAATCACCCTGTTTTGAGTATCTTAAATACTTTTTTTCTATTATCTTTAAAATAAACTGCAATGTAATAAAAACCCGGAGAAAGTTCGCCCAAATCCACATTAAAAATATTTTTGGACTTATTTATCACAAGAACACCTTTGGTATTATATATATTGACCCATTTAACTTCAGTATTACTGATAATATGAAGAGTGCCGGTACAAGGATTTGGGAATACAGTACAATTCAAATTATTTTGGAATTCATTAGTCGATATTGAATTATTTCCTAAAACAGCTTTTTTAATATTCTCCACCCAAGATCTTGACGAAGCGAGATAAATTGTTTTGCTTGATTTTTCGCCTGCATCCCAGACAGTAAAACAAAAACCCAAATCTATCGCTTTATTAGCCAGATATTCATAATACCTTTCTCTTGATTCTTTTGTCGGACCTCCAAAACCTTTGTACTTCTTTTTGTAATAATTATATCCCCCTTCATTATCTGCTCCAAATTCTCCCAGTAGAACAGGGGTATTATTGGATTTTGACCAATTTGCTACCGCTTCAAAATTCAAATCTATTTGAGCTTTATCTTCATCCGTTCCCCATTCGAAATCATCAAAACCCTCTCTACTTGATTTGGTAAAATGATTGGGTTTATAATAGTGGAATGTTGCAATCAAAAAGCTGTCACTATTCAAAAGCTCTTGTTTTATTGTCATAACTGTTTCCCAAGAGTTTTTTCCACCTCCGGTAATAATAATGTTTCGAGTAGGGTTGGTCTTTCTTATTATTTTCAAAATATCAATATTCGTTTGGTTTACTTGCTCTGCATCCATGGCAAAGTACGGCTCATTCATTATCTCAAACAATAACTGCCCGGGATAATCACTAAATCTTTGGGAAATAGCTGTCCAAATAGCCCGGAAACGATCTATGGCAGCTTTAAGGTCATTTCCTGTTTTGTAATACTCACTATTTGGTTTAAAACTTTCCCAAAACCACTTGTCTCCATGGACATCTATTATAGCATATAATTTGTATTCCAATGCCCAGGAAATCACTTCTTCAATTCTATCCAAATAGGATTTGTCTATGGAGTAATCGGAAATAGAGCCTGCATATTCACCATTGTTTCCGGTATAATTTACTTCGGATAAAGCCGTAGTATGCTTATCAAAACGAATGGGTATTCTGACCGTTTTGAACCCGGCATTTGCAACATCTTCAAAATAAGATTTCTTAACAGGATCTGCCCAATTTCCCTCAATCGGCGCACTAAGAGTATTGCCAAGATTAATGCCACGTCCCATCTTTAATACAATATCTTGTGCCGATATTTGTGCTAAGGCATCATTTTGTATAAATGTGAAAAATATTGTAAGAACTAATAATATTTTTTTCATATAATAACCCTGTTAAGTCAAAAAGAAAAATGCCGATTTACCAACCACCAAAGTTAAAAATTTTAATTATATTTTGAAAATCTAAAGTGGCGTATTTCATTTTTTTCGCTTTATTACAAGAAATTTTGTTGATGTGGGCAACATAGCGTACCTACGGCACGCATTTTAGTTGGTTAATAGCCCTTCCGGATTTATTAATACCCGAAAAGGCTTGTTAAGTGATTACTACGAATCTCTATAAACAATCAGTTATCTATTATGAAAAACTTCTTAGTATTAACTTCATTATTTTGCAATAATTTGATATAATAAATGCCTTGACGGAATCTGTCATCAATCGCAATTATCTTCTTTCCGCCTTCGCTTATCTTAGTAGAATAAACCAAAGCTCCTGTGCTATTGTAAATTGATAAATTGGCATCAGTAGTGCCATTTGCAATATTTACATTCAAAAACCCACCTTTGTTTATTCTAGTCGGATATACTGTAAATGGCTCCAAAGCGCTCACGGATACTCTTATCACTTCACTTGAACTGTAATTGCCATCAAGGTCGTATGTAACAAGTCTATAATAATTGATGCCGGCTAAATCTCCGGTGTCCTCAATGCTGTATTCCAATTGCTTTCTGCTATTTCCGGCTGCTTTTACTGTACCGATTTCTTCAAAATGTTTAGCATCTTTGCTTTTTTCAATAGAGAAATAATCCGTATTAGCCTCTGTAAGTGTTGTCCAACTTAGGAGAATAGAGCTTTTAGTAGATTTAGCTTTAAATTCCAAGAGTTCGATTGGGATAGCGGTAGTACAAAGATCTCTTATTTTTATTTGTACATCAGTTCCATATTCGTCAGTTATTACAGTCGGAGGATAGTTTTTCACTTCTTTTGTACCTATGGTAAATGTACCATCTGCTGCTGCATCCCATCCCGGAAAGGTCATAGTAATAGGATCGTCCTCTTTCCAATGATAAGCAACTTGTGCGATATCGACATCGCATCCTGAGGCGGTAACCTCACCGTTACCATTTGTAAGAGAGACTCCATTATCTGTATCAAACTCGCTATTAGACCAGTCATAGAAGCCATTATTAGTAGTAGTCGCCCCATCGTCAATTAGTCCCTTATTTGAAGTGGATTTTAATAAACCGTCATTAGTAAATGTTCCAGCAAATGCTTGTATTTTTCCATCTCCAACATCTATAGTTGCACCTTCCTGATTTTCAACTATACCTTTAGAATAAAATCTATAACTAGGCTTACCTTCATCTATTGTGATAGTACCTGTGTTTTGTATTTTTCCATCAGAATACACATATATACCCCTACCTTTCGATACATCTCCACTGTGTATAGTCAAAGAATTATTACTAGTGTTAATGAATAATGAACCTGTTGCACCATTTTCATCTATGGCTAAACCATTATTTATAGCTGATGCCCCATTGGCATAAAGTGTTATTGAGCCATCATTTGTAAATGTACCACCATTTATCGAAATGCAGTCATCCCCATTTTCACCATGGATAGTAATATTACCATTGGTTTCATTTGTGAAATTACCTTCCAATCTTATTCCATCTTTCCCACTAGGTACATTATTAATAGTAATTTCTCCTGTATTTGAAAAAGTGGAGCCTGATCGCTGGAAAATTGATTTAGAAGTTGCCCCATCAATAGATAAGGTGCCATTATTGATAAAAGATTTAAAATTGTCAATCCCATCTTGTGATGGAGTATTAATGGTTAAAGTCGCACCACTATTATTGGTAAATTTTGCTCCTGTATAATTAGAAATGTGAATTCCATCCGAAGAAGGAGAAGTGATTGAGATGGAACCATTATTTTCTACTGAGCAGCCAGTTCCATCAAGATAAATATCATTATTACATCCCGAAAATGTTACAGTTCCATTATTAATAAAACTCACATCTTGATTTGCATTAGATGTGTTAATACCATTCTTATCATTAGGAGCAGTTACACTCAAAGTCCTTCCACTAGACACAGTTAATGAACAGCCTTCATTAAACGTAATTGAGTGTTGGCCAGTCATCCCATCTATTGTGAGATCTAAATCAAGTACTACAGAAGATGGATTAGCCCCTTGTTTAACTATTATAATTCTTCCGGGATTATTTGTGGCAGTTCCGGTTATCGTAACATTCTTTTTTAATTTAACAAAATCTCCTGTAGCTGGAACAGTACCGGTATTCCAATTATTACCGTCATCCCAATTGTTTCCAGCTCCTCCTCCGGTCCAAACAACTGTTGCTTGACCAAAGCTAAAAATTGAGTATAATAAAAATGCCGAAAGTAAAATAGTTTTTTTCATCATTAATGGTTTTATAAATTAAAAAATGGTTGTTTTGTTTTAAAAAATTAAATACGCCTGTTATATAGCTTATGAGTAAATTTAATAAAAAAATCTCCCAAAACTTTATCCCTTTGAAAAAGTTTCGGGAGCAACATTATTAAATAAACAACACACTATTTTAAAATTATAAATTTTGTTATATTGGTATTTTTATTTGTTTTGATAAAATACATTCCGGGATTAAGACTGCTTACATCCAATTTACTTGTATCGGATAGCTTAAATTCCTTAATGCTCTTTCCTGTAGCTGAGATAATATTCAATGTATAGTCATTTTTGTTTTTTAGTTCTACCGTTAAAAATCCGTCTTTTACCAAAGTCGGGTAAACTGTCAATTGACTATTAGCATCAAAATCATTTGTGGCTGTTGTGCATTCCGGTGAGGAGACACTTACACTTGATGTGCATCCTGTTGATGTATCAGTAGCAGTAATATCGATATCTGTTCCAACAGGGATATCCTTTATTATACTACCATCAACCGTACCTGCGCTTGCAACTATATTGTAGTCAGTTCCTGTAGATAAATACACGGCATATGTCTTATTATCTTCTGCACATTCTGTACTATCAGCTGTCAATAAAGGTAGAGAATTGACTGTTAGTTTTACAACAGTTCTATCTGATGTACATCCGGTTGATTCTTCTCTGTTTTGTACATAATAGACATTGTCTCCAAGATGAACATCTGCAGGAGTATATTCGAGACCTGTATAAAGCAATGTACCACCTGTAGCAGCATCATACCAATCGGCAACATATCCGGCAGCTTCTTTTACTTTCAAAGCAGGAGTAGTTTCTCCTTGGCAGATAGCTTCATCACCTAGAGATTCCGGACTTGCAATTTCTCCACAACCACCACCGTCAACAGCATCTTCACATATATTGATTACAGTTACTGACACACCTGTAAGAGAAGTTGTCAATGCAATAGAATCATTCGGTACTGATTTTGCAGGGAAAGTAAAACTTCCGTCAGCAGTTGCAACACCCAAAGAGTCACCATCATAATACCAGGCATAAGCTTCTTCTGCTAAATCTACAGTACAATTGCTCGCAGCATCTACCAAAGCTCCATTTGGCAATCCGTTGTCAACTATGACTCCTGATCCTTCAGAGAAAGCACCTCCTGATGTATAATTGTAGAAAGCGTTATTGGTTGATGTTCCATTTGTGATAAATACTCCACCGTCTCTACTGAATAGACCGGAATTCACAAAAATACCGATAGGATTAATTTTCATTCCTGCCGTATTTACCGTGAAATAGGCATCTTTGCTATTTGTAAGATTTCCATTTACAATAACAGCGGTAGAGTCCTTTCCTCCTTGTAAAAATAATTTTTTATTGTTTTGGAAAGTACCCAAAGTATCTATGAAAAATAATTTACTTGTATCATTAGGTGCGGTATAAGACAATTCTCCATTGTTTATAAAAGCCCCTGATAATACCAAACCTTTGTTTCTCAAACTTGCACCGAGTATCTTACCATTGTTTGTAAAACTTCCGCCAACTTTTATGCCTAAGGATACTTCCTCGCTAAGATTTATTGTTCCATTATTGATTACTGATGAAGTAGTATTTGCCAGATTTACACCAAAACCTGCTTTGTTAACATTCATAGTACTGCTTTTTGCGATTGTGATATTTACACCATCACTACCGCCGAAAACAGCTAAGGCGTGTTTTGGGGTTTTGAAATTGAATACTCTATTGTGTCCTTCCACACCCAATGTTACGTTAGAGCCTGCACCTATGGAAATACAGTGTTGTGTTGCTACACCATCTCCGACATTCATATCCAAGTCAAACACGATATTGGAATTTTTCAATACCTTGATAGTCGCCGGAGCATTAGTCATAGTACCGGTGATTGTATAATCTTTGTTTATTTTTACGATTGCGCCGGCTGCCGGAACCTCATTTTTATCCCAATTGGCAGCGTCATTCCAAGAAGTTCCATCACCCTTTCCTGTCCATTTTTGAGCGGACAGTTGAGTGCTTGCAAATGCAAAAAATACGATTAAAACTAAACTTAAAATTTGTAATTTTTTCTTCATTTTTGAATGTTTTATAGATGTTGTTTAATAATAAAATACAATAGATTAGTGTCTGTACGAAAACACTATTTATTTTTTCTTTCTCTTACGTTTAGCAGCTTTAAAAGCGATATTCTGCTCTTTTGTAAGTATTTCTTTTCTGATTTGTTTGCTTATCTTTTTATTTATTGCTTTTTTTTGAGCCTTCAATTCATCTCCCTCCAATCCGCTTTTCTTCAAAGCTTTGATATCTTTAATCTTTTGAATGAATAATTTTTGTAAATCAGCTTTCTGAGTTTCGTTCAGTGCTAAATCAGCAGCTTCTGAAACGATAAGTGCGTTTACCTTTTCGACTTGCTTATTGGCTTTCTCAATAAGTCTTGGTGATTGAGAGTATCCAAAGCTAAAAGTTATAATTATAGTTAGAATTGTCATTGAAATTTTCATATCTTATCTGTTTTAATAAAAACCACATTGTTTTCAAAAGCAAAGATATATTAAACATTGCTTAAAACAGTTCATTAATTGTCAGTAAGGGTCTGTATATTGTCAAAAATGTGTTAAAGTCTTGGTTTTTACTTGTGCTTGGTGATTAAAGGTTACATTATCGTGTGATTACATAGCGTACCTACGGCACGCATTAGATGGTAAAAAAATATCAAAAATAGGTTTGCTTCCTTGATAAAATCCTGTATTTTTGTTGCTAATTGTCGGGTGTGACTGTTATGCTTGACTGACTTTTGTACTGATTGATGAATGCATTAAAAATATATCAAAAATGAAAAACATAACAATTACACTCATCATTGTTATAATGCTTTTAGGCATTGTTAATTCCCAAAGCATTCATAATCCTAAAAATATTTGTGATACAACAAATATTAAGAATGGTTTAAATGGAGATTTACCGTTTTCGAGAGTGGTTGATTGGAGTATAGCAGGTACGGACTCACAAACTATATTCTGTCCTACATCCATTTATAATGTACTTGAAACTTCCCCCTCACTAAATAACAATGGTATAGAGGATAATTCTTCAAATCTGCAAATTTTGATTAATGATACTATTGATTATCCTTCTCCTTGCGTTTTTTATTTTCCACCCGGAACATATCTGTTAAATTCAAGAATTGATATGGTTCAGGGAAGAATAATCAGAGGCTATTCATCAGATTCAACAAGGATAATTTCAAATTCCAATACTGATTTATTCAGGATACTTAAATATGACTATGGTTCCTATGTAGATATAGTAGGCGGATATAATAAAGGCTCTACTACGATCAAAGTAAGTGATGCTTCTTCATTTAAAGCAGGGAACTATATTCAGATAAAGCAAAAAAATATTTCAGAATTGTTTCCTCAAGATTGGGCAAGGTCTTGGAGCGAAGATGCTATTGGGATGATTGTGAAAATAGTTGCAATCAACGATGATAGTATTTTTATAGACAGACCTCTGAGAATAGACTTTAGCAATGATGGCGGAACCGGATATATAAAAGTCAGGAGTATCGGCTTAATTGAAAATGTTGGCTTTGAAAATTTTTATATCAAGGCAAATAATCCGGAAATGGAAGGTTCTTCATTTTTCTTTAAAAATACTGCGAATTGCCGGATTTGCGGGATAGAATCGGATTTTACAAAGTATCATCATGTGACAATTCATCAAAGTTGTAATATAGAGGTAAAAAACAGCTATTTTCACAAATCATATAGCTATGGTGGCGGGGGGAAAGGTTATGGTGTAGCATTGAGTGGGCAATCAGGCAATTGCTTAATCCAAAACAATGTTTTTGATTCCCTGAGACATTCTATGGTTACACACCTTGGTGCTAATGGCAATGTTTTTGCATACAATTATTCTATACATCCTCTTTGGGACGAGGCTAATGGAGATCCGGAAAATATACCACCGGATATATCGGTTCATGGACATTATCCGTTTATGGAATTATTTGAGGGAAATATTGTTCAGGAAATAACAAGCTCGGACTGGTGGGGCCCCGCAGGCATCGGAATAACATTTTTCAGGAATAGAGTTGAAAAGTCAAACCTTCAGTTAAAATTTGATTCCCACAAACAAAACATTCTGGGAAATGAATTAACAGGAGGCAATACAATAATACAAATTCGCGATGGCGTTAAAGAAACAATTGTGCATGGAAATAATGAAAATGGCAATATAGAATATGACTCAAATTACAGCAATATCTTGGATAGTTCATTCTATTTAAAAACAAAACCATCATTTTTTCTTAACAATATCTGGCCAAGTATTGGTCCTGAATTTCAGCTAAATTCAGGAACTATTCCCGCAAAAATCAGATTTTTGCAAGGTAAACCTGTTCAAAAATGCAGTTGTGGTGCAGAGCCCGTTGCTCCAAAAATAACATTGCAGCCGGTTAATCAATCTGGTGTTTGTATAGGCTCTACTGTTAATTTCACAATAGAAGGAGAGAATATTGTTGATTACCAGTGGCAAATTTTATATGATAACGGAGATGTATGGGCAGACCTTGCGGATAATTTGAATTTTTCAGGAACGCAAACTCCAGTCTTAAGCGTCTTAGCAAACAAAAACTTAAACAATGCGAAATTCAGATGCAAAACCTCAAATGAATTTGGTGAAATAATAAGTGAAGTAGCACAAATTGTTATAGATAGCATCGCCCCTGTTTTTGATTCCGCGATTGCCGACACAATAGTTGAGGCAAATGAAAATTGTGAAGCCTCTCTAAGGGATTATACAGCTGAAATTTTGGTCTCGGACAATTGTGATAATAATATCGCTATTACTCAAATGCCTGCTATGGGAACAATTATTTCAGACGAAAATAATATAATTAAATTAATAGCTACAGATGAAGCAGGTAATTCATCAGAAATAGAATTTAATATAATTCTTGAAGACAATACTAGTCCGGAGATAAAATGTGTCGATTCGGTATTGATTAATCTCGATCAAAATCAAAATTTTTATACTGTTATGGGCACAGAATTTGATCCTGTAGAAATCAGTGATAATTGTGGCATTGCAAGCATAAGTAATAATATAAATAACACATCCGGTTTAAAAAATGAAGATTTTCCTATAGGTACAACTACAATTGTTTGGACTGCAAAAGACAATGCAGAAAATGAAAAGTCCTGTAGTATGGTAGTGGTGATTAACAAAGCTACAGGTATTAATGTATTGAATAGAGGAGACATAAAAATATTTCCAAATCCTGTTAAATCAAAATTACACATAATAGCAAGTGGTAGTGCTATAAAAAAGATGACAATATACAGCCTATCGGGGCTTGAGATACAGGAAATAGCATTAGACAAGGAAAATACAGAGATAGATTTATCAAGATTTAACCAGGGACTTTATGTATTGAGGATTCAAACGGAAGCAAAAGTATATATTTTCAAAATTCTGAAGGATTAATAGCAAAAACCGTGAATAATCCTGTATAAATCTATTTTTGACTTAATATTAAATCATATTTTTTCATATCACTTGTTTTGTATCCTATCCTTTCGGCAACAACATATATGTACTTTTTTCCATCTGATTTTACCGGTTTTGAATATAGTTGCCAAGAGTCATTAAAATCAAATGATTTATTGGGATCATCAGATAGGATATAGGCTATTGATGCACCTTTTGTTTTGCAACTAATAGATATCCGGCCATTTACTTTAGTTATTTCCGGCTTTAAAGTCTTAGGTTGATTGTAGTGCGGCCACATCATCTCTATCATCCGGGACTCCGGTATTTGCCCTAAATCCGTATGCTTTTGATTGTATTTGTCGTATTCCATTCGAAATTCATCCAAGATATTTTTGTATTTGGGATTATAAGCCAAATTGTGAAGATTATAGGGATCATTTGTACAATCATATAACTCTTCATCTGTTTTTGTTCCAAACCAAATATTTTGTGTATCATTTAATTTCCCTTTTTCTTTCAAATTTAAAAATACCGGCATCATAGGTATTTTTTTTCTATAACTAATATCCTTGTATTTTGGTAATTGGGGGAAATAGTTTTTCAGATACAAAAATCTATTGTTCCTAACCGCTCTAATTCTATCGGTATATTCATCAAATCTATCGGAACTTGCGTATATGTATTTTCTTTTTACTTTGTCTTGATTTCCCATGAAAGCATAGCCTTCCATATATCCGGGAATATCGATTCCTGCCAAACTCAACAGCGTAGGAGCTAAATCAACAAAGGAAATCAATCTATTGGTTCTGCCTTTATTTTTACTATGGATATCTTTGATCATAAATGGTACTTTTAGCCCTGAATCAAGAATTTCACGTTTTTGTCTTGGAAGTGGACCTCCATGGTCACTGTAAAAGAAAATGATAGTGTTGTCATACAATCCATCAGCTTTTAGTTGTCTGATAAATTCGCCAACTTCTTTGTCCATTAATTCTATATTGCTATAATTTCTTGCTATAGTCTCTCTCGTAGCATCATTGTCGGGTAAATAAGGGGGGACTGATACGTCTTTTGGATTAATGGTCAATGGAAGATTTTCATTTCTCCATAATCTACTTTCGTGAGTAGTCCCAATATTGAAAACTGCAAAAAACGGCTTAGCTTTGGGTCTATGTCTCCAATGTGCCTTGCCGTTATTTTCATCCCAAGCAGTAACTGGAGCTGCAAATTGATAATCCGTCTTTTGATTGTTTGTGCAATAGTAACCGTGTGCACGTAAATATTCGGGAAAACATTTGATATTATCAGGAATTACTGCTGAGTATTGGATAATAGCTTTGCCATTTATATCTTTGATTGGTATTTTTTTTTCGTACTTTCTTTTTCCCCAAGAAAAAACATCTTTTCCCGTTCGCATATGTATTGTGCCGAGAGTTGTAGGATGTACTCCTGTGATTATTGAAGACCTGCTTGGAGCACATACCCCCACAGTAGTGAACGCATTGTCATAAATCAAGCTCTCCTTTGCCAAAGCGTCGAGATTAGGGGTTTTTGCCGTAGAATCTCCATACATCGAAAGGGTAGGACTTATATCTTCTGTAACTATCCACAGAATATTGGGTTGTGACTTGACCCCTTGTTTAGAAACCGCTGAATATTGAGATTTGCAGGAAATCATTAAAACTAATGCGATAAATGTTGCCAGTTTCTTCATGATAATAAAGTGTATCTTTTGGTTTGCTCAATAACAATATATTTTTGGTAAAAGATATTGAGCGAATTAATCTATTTTATTTCTATATTTATTTCCGGCTTTTGACCTTTTTCCAATTCAAATTTCCCCTCAATAATTTTCCCATTATCAAATAATTGATATTTGTATGTGCCGTAAAATCCCCTTCCATTAAGCATTCCTTTGCTATTTGTTTCTTTGGTTAATTCTGTTTTCCAAATATTATATACAAGATCAAAATATACTATTCCCATCGTTCCCAAGCTACCATCTTCCTTGAAAATATCAACTTTGTTTTGAGGGTCACGAGTACAGCCCCAAAATAAAAATTCGCTTATTTTTGGATGACTAAATGCAGTAATCATAAAATCTCTTGTGTATTTTGCCCTGATTTCTTCATCTTGCAAGTCCATTGTGAATTCAGAAATACTGATTTTCTTGTTGAGCTTGGAGTATAAATCAAGTATCTCAAGAATCCTTTCAGGAGAAGTGAGGTCACTTCCCATGTGGCATTGTATTCCTATACCATCTACCAAACCTCCGGTATGATCATCTATCCTTTGGATATAATCATAGTACCATTTTTGTTTCTTTGTGTCGATGCCACCCTTGCTGATAATTCCATATTCGTTTGTAAATCTTTCGACCTCCGGGGATTTGCTTTTTGTGATTCTAAATCCTTGGAAAAGTATCTTTTCCGAACCTGTAATCTCTTGTAAATCCTTGTTAGTATAAGCTTCATTTACGACATCCCACCTTGATACTTTGCCTTTTGTTTGGGATAATATATCTCGCACATGATTTAGCATTATTTTTTTTACTTTTTCCGGATTGTTTTTATTCTCTCTAATACTTGGAGGGAGATACCTCAATCCCGGCCAAATCAATACATGCCCTTTTACATCTATATTATCCTTTTGAAGAATATCCAATGCTTTGAGGGCAATAGCTCTCCTTTTTTTATTTTTCCAGGATTTTATTTTTAGATCGTTTTCCAAAACGACATAAGAAAATCCTCTTTTAAAATTAATGTAGTTTTGTGTATTATTTACCACGTCTTTTGCCCTTATCGCTGCTCCAAAAGGGAAAGCGTGCTTAATAAGCTTTATTTTTACCTTAGTGTTTTTTACGGGGATACCGTTTTTTGTAAAATATAGTTCAAAATCTCCTTTTCTTATTTTTTCGATACGCTGGAAAGCATCTTTTCTCCATTGTGCATTGGGCTCGATTCCGGAATAGCTTATTTTTGTTTTTGGCAGGTCGTTTTTATCGATTCCCAATGGGAACACCTCAAATTTTATATCTTTTATGATAAATGCTTGAGGTCTGTAGCCGTACTGTAGTACCAGACCAAGGTCTCTATCGGAAATATCTTTTGTCGATTGGAATTGGACATGGTAAGTGTTCCATTCGGAGGCTAAACTCAGAGTAGTTTCAAGATTGTCCTTGTAAGAATCAGATTGTTGAAATTGGAATAAAACTTTGGCTTCACCGGTTTCCAATCCGGATTCTATGCTTTTTGCTTTAAATGATAAAAGGAATATGCGATTTTTTTCATAGTTGGAAGTAATCAAAGGTAGTTTTGTTGAAAGGGTATAAATGAATTTGGGTTGTTGTACGGTTTCAACCTTGTATGAGAAATCATTTTTTGATTTTCCTTTGATTTTTGTGATTTTTCCAAAATCGCTTTCGGAGGCGATAAATCTGATCTTGTGTTGATCTATGATGTTTTGGCCTTTAATAGCGATAGTTTTATTCTTACCTGAAGTATTAACACTTTGACTACAAGCCGCGAAATTAAAAAATAGTAATAATATAAAAATTCTGTTTGTTATCATATTTTATTTTTTACTTTAAACTTATGTTATGTCCTAACGGGACAATACTTTCTTTTGACTTAGCTCCTTTTACCCACGTTCTGTCCCTAACGGGACAGAGTTTCTTTTGGTTTAGCACTTTTACCCACATTTTGTCCCTAATGGGACAATGTTTCTTTCGGATTTATCACTTTTACCCATGTTCTGTTCCTAACGGGCAGGGCTGGACAGTGCTAGTTTGCTTTTGCTATACTCACCTCCCAGCCTCCTAAAGGAGGTGCATCAACCCGCACTTTATCAATGTCTTGAAATTGCGTGTGGATTTCCCCTTTAGGGGATTAAGGGGCAAGTGTTGCAGAACTGTCCTGCCCCTGCCCCTAATGGGACAATGATTTCTCCAGATTGGTTCTTTTTACCCACGTTTTGTCCCTAATGGGACAATACTTTCTTTTGACTTAGCTTCTTTTACCCATGTTTTGTCCCTAACGGGACAATTTTTTTACTTTTGATCTTCTCTTGATATTTTGGTAGGGTAGAAAGTATCATTTTTTCAATATGGATTGTGCTGTTAGGCACAAAATGTGGGTAAAACCTTTGTTTTACCTTAAGTGGCGTGCCGTAGGTACGCTATGTATAGGATAGTATCAATCGTTATTGATACCTTTTTCTTTTTTCCATTTATTCAATTTATACAACAAAAGTTTGGTTGTATTTGGTTCTTTTTTTGCTAAATTAACTTTTTCGTATGGATCAGATGCCAGATTATATAATTCAATCTGCTTCTTATTATAGAAATCTATTAACTTGTAGTCCCCATCTCTGATTGCAGATGATTTGCTATCGCCTGTATTTACCGGTCTAGCTTTTGATGAATGCCAAAAAACAATCCGGTCTTGCCAATTCTCCTTATTGTTTATCACAGGGAGAAAACTTTTTCCTTCACTTATCAGTTTTTTGCCGGAAACGATATCAAATAAAGTGGGATAAATATCCATTAGCATCACTAAAGATTTTTTTTCTTTTCTTTGTTTAAACTTATCATTCCATTTAATGAATAGGGGGATTTTAATACCTCCTTCATACAGATGTCCTTTTCCTGCACGCAAAGGATAATTGGATGTTGCCAAATGACGCTTCTTTGTACCGTCATTGGATAAACCTCCATGATCAGAAGAAAAAACAATAATTGTATTGTTTTCTAATCCAATATCCTTGAGTGTCTGTAATATTTTACCAATATTTTCATCGAGATTTTCGACCATACCGGCATACACAGGATTGTCTTGGCGCATTTTAGTGCGACCTGTTCCTTCTTTTATATACTTCGGTTGATCGCCAAAATCAAAAGAGTTTATTTCTTTTCGATTCCTTTGAATATCCTCTTTTTTGGCTTCCAATGGCTGATGCACCGCATAGAAAGCAAATTCGACTAAAAAAGGTTTATTATTGTCTCTATTTTTGATATATTCTATTAATTTATCAGTCATCATATCTGTCAAATAGTCTCCCGGTTTTCCAACTTCATCTATATCCGGAATGGGATTTTTTTTGCTTTTGCCTTTTCGTTTTTTTACATTGAAAGGATAAAAATAGCTAATTGGCGATCCTGCATGTCCGGCTGCAAAAACATAATCGAAGCCAAAATCCTTAACGCTTTGCTTGCTTCCGAGGTGCCATTTGCCGAAAAAAGCGGTTTGATAGCCTTCGTTTTTTATAGCTTTGATATAATTTTTATCATTGTCAAATTTTTCTATTTCAAAACCATCATCCGGCACATCCCCGTTTTGAACGGGATATCCAGCAGTCATCATTGCAAAACGAGAAGGAACACATCTGGGGTAATTGGCATAAGCATTATCAAAAACAATAGATTCTGATGCCAGTTTGTCAATATTTGGTGTTTGGTAGATTTTTGATCCATTGATACTTAGATCGTGATAGCCCAGATCATCAACGTGCAATATGAGAATATTGGGCTTTTTGACGTATTTCTTGGATTCTGATATTTGATTTGTTTTACACGAAAAAGCTATAACAATTAAAAGTAAGACTATGTGTGAACCGATTAGTTTCATTTGAAATATTTTTCGTAGTAATCAAAAAATAGTTTCCCTATTTTTTTCATGCTTTTGTACTTATAATGACCTAAAGGTCGTGGATTCTTTTCAAAATAAAAATCTGAGTTTTTGTCATTGCTTTGGGGGATTAAAACTACGTTTTCATCTTCTTTTGCTATTTCTTTCATAGCTTGTACTACTTTACCATGTCCAACTTGAAATATCATGAATGGTAAATCGGGTTTTTTGAATTCCTTTCTTACACCCTGTATTAAGTTTTTTAGGTTATCTTTGTAGGTGTCTGCAGGAATAGTCCCGTTTTTTTTCGTACCGCTATCACTTTCACCTTGTACCCATAGCATACCATCCAATTCGTATTGGGATGTATCCATAGTGGATAATACTTCTTTTGCATAGGCGATAAAATCACTATAAAGTTTGGGGTCATCATCTTCTTTCATCACTTTAGCTTTGTCCAATGACCAATTGGGATTCCAAGCACCATAAAGTGACATGCCTCCCTTGGAACGTTTAATCAAGACTATTTTATGATTAGGATATTTCTCTGACATATTGATACCAAAAAACAATTCAGGACCGAACATCTTTTTTGCTCCGAATTTTTTTTGAGTGTGTTTTGCAGGCGTAGAAACCTGTAGCGGAGTAGGGGGAAGATGATTGTAATAAAGAGTGACGTTTCTTTGTGCTTTTGATAGTCTTTTTAAATCATCAGGTGTTAAATTTCTAGCCCTTGCTCTTCCATCCATATTGGATTGTCCGGCTAGGAAAAATACTTTTATCTTTTTGTTTTTGGATGAAGAGACTACTTTTTGGGTATTGCAACTAAATATAAGTGTAAATAAAACTAAGGCTAATAAAGGTGTTAATATTGATTTTTTTTTCATTGGTGGTTGTTTTTGTGTTTAAGGTTTAAGGTTTCGGGTTCAAGGTTCAAGGTTTCGGGTTCAAGGTTCAAGGTTTAAGGTTCAAGGTTTAAGGTTTAATGTTTCGGGTTTAATGTTTCGTGTTTAAGGTTCAATGTTTAATATTGCATTCTGATCGATAATCAATTGACCATCGCCATTCATAAATAGTTTTTTTATTTGTGCATTGGAATTTACTTTAGGATAATAATTATAATTCGCTGCTGCCGGGATTGTGATGCTATCTGTAGCAGTTGGAATTAGATTATTTGACCAGTTTCCATTAGTGTGCCAATCATTGCTTATTTTGCCGTTCCAATATATACCGAATTCATATGCTCCATCATCATCACTGTTTAATAGTGCTCTGGGGTTGCCTTCAAAATCCATTTTTGGAGCTTTTGTTGTATCTGCATAATCAATAGCAGGAGAAGCATTGGTCAAATGAAAATCGAAATCGTAATTCTGATCTTCAAAAGCAGAAGGTGCATCCTTAAACATAGGATTTGCAATTTTTCTATTAATTTCAACCACATCGGGATCCAATTCTAAATTGCCTTGCAGATCAAACGATACATTATTCTTCACTTCTAACTGAGTAGTATTGGCCGAAGAAATGGCGTGTCCATGCCAAGCCGGAACGTCATCAGGTACTGAAACAACAGAAATATTGTTATAAAACTTGATATCATCACCTTTTTGAGCACTAATTCCAAAGTTTTTCCCTTTCTGCTCACCATTGGCATAAGTAATGGTATTAGTATAATGATTACAAAAGGCAGTATTATTAATAAAGTCTATTTTGTAACCGTCATTGCTGTGAAAACCGCTATATCCATTCCAATATGAAAGGTTATTTTTTACCAATATTCTGGAGGAATTATTGACGCCTTTCCAAGCATTTGTATTGTTCCTTTGCAGAGAAATACCTTTACCCTCATCTATTCTCGGAGTTATTTTTGTCTTTGTGGGAGCCCAAGAGTATTGCTCATTATAGTTATGGTGTACATCATTATTTTCGATAGTTATGCTGTATTGTTTACTTGAAGGTTTTGTTTTTGTAACGACTAATGCATGAGTTCCTGAATATGATTTTGCTGAAGTACGATATATTTCATTAGCTTTTATTGTGATATCTTTACTCTCAGATACCCTTAACCCACCTCCCGGCATATGGTGAATTTTGTTATTAGACAGATTAACATTATTACAATTACTTATGTATATGCCCCTGGTGTCGATATACGAAGGTCTTACTACTGAATAGTTTGACAAATCGGTAAACTTATCCGTTGATTCAATAATGCCGTCACCATCTATTATCTCATCGTCATTCCTATAGTGAATGTCAGAGGCAGATGGAGCTGTTGTTGTCCCTTCCAATGGCTCTGAATTATTGTATCTGATATATACAAATTGTAGAGAATGGGCTGTTGAAAGAGGTATTGAATCAACCATTCCTTCTATATTGAAGCCTTCGAAGTTAATATAAGAGCTATTGATAATTCTCACTATATTGGAACCATCTCCCCTGAGAATAGTATTGTTGTCATAATTAGTTATAGTAATGTATTTATTGGCTTTACCATGCAAATCACTAACGAAGATAGTCTTTTCAGCATTCCACAAGTGTGCAATAGAATCCACTCCTGTATATTTGAAATCTTCATCGAATACAGGATTGTGATATTCTCCCATTATTTTAATGGTGTCGCCCTGGCTGTTATTATTTTGAGTAACGCTATTTGCTGCTTTTTCAAATGTTTGGAATGCTGTAGATGGGGATATGCCGTTATTATTATCATCTCCATTTGTCTGATCGACATAAAATACCGTTTGAGCATTACCCAAAGAGTAAAAAAGGGATATTAACAACACAATGTAAAAACAAACTTTTTTTTGCATTAATCGATTATTTTAATATATACACAAAATTAGCAAAGTACAAATTAATTAAGGTCAAACAATGATTAAAAAAGGATTAAAAATCGTCATTTTCTTCCAAAATTACATAGTGCCTGGTCGAAAACAGGCAATTTTTGAAATTCAGATAATTATTGATCAGATTTTGGCTTTTTTGCAATGATTTGATGCATTTGTATCAATCACTTGTAAAAAAGGCTAAAGATGACAATAAGAATCAATTTCAAATTTGATGTGTTTTCGACCAGACACTACATAGGTGGATACAGTTCAAACTCCGCCAAATTATAATAGTTTGTGCCTTTCACCAATAGTCTGATCTTTTTTGTAGTAACAGGTTTCTTTAAAAACTTGATGATCTCCCATTTGGGCTTCCATTTGAATACTGTTTTCCATCCTCCCTTACCATCCGGAATTT
The DNA here is from genome assembly GCA_027008645.1 of Saprospiraceae bacterium. Lineage (GTDB taxonomy): Bacteria > Bacteroidota > Bacteroidia > Chitinophagales > Saprospiraceae > JADJGA01. The sequence continues at coordinate 76,142 of JALVEE010000121.1, read as the reverse complement.
GAAGTTCGGGCTTGTTTTTGGGTTTCCAATTGTCGCCGCGACCGGCCACAACACTTCCTATTGTCACCGGAGTATCAAATTCCGCTTCAATCCAAATATCTCCATTTTTCTTTTCAGCTAGCCAGGTTGTTTTCGCATTTCCGTCAATCACATTTCCAATATCCTTCCGGTTTTGGGACGGGGTAAGCTGAGCTTTATAAGTCAATGGAAGATAGACGTGCCGTGGTTTTACATCCATTACGGATTTATCAAAGGTAAGTTCTATTGTCGTGACAATTTTTTCACGGTTTTCCGGAGAAACCACTATTGCAAAATGATCATCATATTGTTTGTGATTAATATCTTTACCGTTCAACATTTTAACATTTATAAGTTTTAAGCCGGGCAAATTGGGGAAATTCATTTCTTTGGATGAAGTCCATCTGAAGATATGCAAGAACACTTTATTCTCTTTTTTAGTTGATACACCCCATGGTTCCTGGTAATATGGTCCGCCTCTTGTACCTCTTATGCTTGTTTCTCCATTGATTTTCCACCATTTTGCTATCTGCTTAAGACGTTTTTCTTCAAGGGGATTCAACGAGCCGTCACCTCGCGGTCCAATATTCAGCAGCATATTTCCTCCTCCTCCCCAAGTATAGAGAAGTATTTCCATCAATTGCTTAAGTGGTTTTAGTTTTACATTGGGATTGTACCCCCATTGAGATGTGGTAGTATGGCAGGCTTCCCAATTATCTTCATTGTTCATCTGGCTTATTGTATGTTCGGGAGTATAAAAATCAGCACCTACACCTCCCCGGTCATTGACCATAGCATCAGGATGAAGTTTCCTGATTTTTTTCATTATTTCTTCGGAAGTATTTCCCCATTTTCCCGGTCCTAAGCCATCAAACCAAATCTCGTATATTTTACCGTAATTTGTCAAAAGCTCATCCATTTGTGATTTATAAAACTCAATATATCTATTGTGATGTTTTTCCGAATCGCAGTCGGGATGATGCCAGTCTCTTGGTGAGTAATAAAAGCCAAAATTGAAATTTTGTTTTCTACACGCTTGTTCAAGTTGTTTCAATATATCCTTACCGTAAGGGGTATTCATAATATCATAATCAGTAACTTTTGAATCAAACATCGAAAATCCGGCATGGTGTTTTGCCGTAAACACAAGATATTTCATACCGGCATCTTTTGCCAATTTTACTATATAATCAGGGTCGTATTTGACAGGATTGAATGTTTTGTATTGCACATCATAGACTTCGGGTTCTATCAAACCTTTTTTATATCTTTTATAAGGTTTACCGCCGGGTCTATGACTTTCACTATGCCTTGAATGACTCAATGGCAAACCGAGTTGACTGATGGGTCCCCAATGAATAAACATACCGAATTTATTGTCTTTCCATGCTTCGACGGCTTTTTTACTTGCTGTTTTTACTTTTATAGATTTATCGATTTCATAAGTTTGAAATTCATCTGTTTGATTTTTATTGTGTCGCTTCTTATTTTGTTTTTTTACAACTTTTTTATTTTTATTTCTTACGTTATTTTCATTTTTCTGGGCTTTACAAGAAAAAGAAAAAGTCAACATTATTGTAAATAATAAATAGCTTATTTTTTTCATTTGATTATTTTTTATTCATAGGCATTGAATGCCGTAATTTGAGTTTGGTTATTTAGTTTAAGCTTAATTTATTTTCCAATATAATCGGGATTTTTCTTAGGGGCTTCATAAGCTGTATCTTTTTTCCATTTTTCCAAACGAGCTTTTAATTTTTCAGCCTCGACAGGGTAATTACTGATAATATCTTCTGTTTCATATGGGTCTTTATTAAGATTAAACATATAGTATGAACCATCTTCAACCACTTCAGTCAGTTTGAATCCATCCATTTGAATGACATTGACCCATTGTGAGGCAAATGCTTTTTTCCGTGCATTGTATCGAGCATAATTTGTATATTCCCAAACCAAAGCATCTCGCTTTGTTTTTCGGGAAGGGTCAAGCAAAACAGGTGTTAAATCTTCGCCATCCAAAATATAATTTTTCGGAAACTTTGATTTAGTCAAACCTAACAATGTCGGGTAAATATCCACGTGTATAATCGGCTCTTTTGATACTGTTTTGGGTTTTATATGGTTTTTCCACTTAAAGATATATGGAACTCTAATTCCTCCCTCATAGGTTTGTCCTTTGTATCCTCTGTAGGGTTTTGTAAAAATAAGATTATCTGTTTTGTAATGCCCGTTGTCTGAAGCGAAAACAATAATTGTCTGCTCTTCAATTCCCAGATTTTTCACATAATCCAATAATTGTCCTACGCTTTCGTCCAAGCTTTTTATCATTGCCAAAACCTTCAACTCTTTTTTACTAATATTCTTGTTTTTGCCATATTTCTCTTCAAAATATTTAAGATATTCCGGTTTTGGTTCCAATGGTTTATGCACTAAATAGTAAGGGACATATGCAAAAAACGGTTTATGATTTTTAACCGCTTTGGCTATGAAATTCTTAGTTTTTCTTGTGATAAAGTCAGCGGAATACTCAGAATTGTCAACATTGTTTTGGTGAGGAGATGTTTTGAAATTGTAGTGACCTACTACTTCAAAGCCTTCAGTGAAACCTTGATGGGGAATACCCAAAGCATTCTTGCCCAAATGCCACTTTCCATAGGCAGAAGTGACATATCCATTGTTTTGGAAAGTTTCTCCCAAGGTGACTTTATCCAAAGCCAGTCCACCTCCGCTTCCACGAAGTTTGTAGTTGTCCGGAGGCAAATATTTCATATGCTCCAATGTCCCTTTTTGTTTTAAATACCTGTTTGCTACTCTGTAAACTTTGTGCCTTGGCACGTATTGACCTGACATAATCGATGCCCTCGAGGGTGCACAGGTAGGATCATTGGAATATCCGTTAGTAAAATGAATACCTTCATCAAAAAGTTTATCAATATTGGGTGACTCAACCAAATCATTGCCATAGCAATTGAGAGCATTTATACCCAAATCATCCGCTAAAATAAAAAGTACATTAGGTTTTGTTTCCCCTGATATTTTTTGACTATTATTTGCCTTTTGTTGGGAGGTAGAAACACAAGCTGAACTCAAAATCAACAAAACACTTAATAGGAGAATTTTAGTTTTTTTTATCATCGCTTTATATGTTTTATTATTATTTCTTCTCTATATTTCAATACAAGAAAATATGTGCAGGGAGACAAAGAGCTTATATTTATTTAAGTCAATAGACTGTTTTTTATCAATTTCAAGGATCATCTATTTTTATTTTTCTTGTGCTTCTTTTTATGCTTTTTCTTCTTTTTGCCCTTTTTCTTCTTTTTGTCCTTTTTTACCTTTGTATTATCGACATTGTGTTTTTTTTGCCAATCTTTTAACAGAGTCATTAGTTCATTTACTTTATCGGGCATTTGTCCGGAGAGGTCATTGCTTTCACTAATATCTTTTTTGATATTATAGAGTTCTATTCGATTATCATCAAAAAAGTGAAGCAGTTTGTAATCTCCTGATCTTACTACTGAAGAATTATGTTCACCTGTTCGTCTCGGTCTTGCTTTTTTCTCATTCCAAAAAACAGCTCTATCCTCCCATGAATCCTTGCCTTCTAAAACATTTTTATAACTCAGACCATCTACACCATCAACCTTTTTATTCAAAGCCAAATCAAGTAAAGTTGGAAAAACATCCATACCCAAAACAATAGATTTGTCTTCGAGTCTAGGCTCAAAATGATGCCCCCATTTTACGAAAAGGGGAACTCTGATGCCTCCCTCATAGAGCCAGCCTTTACCGGCTCTAAGCGGGAAGTTTGTTGTTGCTAATTCTCTATTCTTTTTTAATCCTGAATTTGATAATCCACCATGGTCAGAGGATAAGACTATAATCGTGTTGTCATCTATTCCCAATTCCTTTAAAGTATTTAACAGTCTTGATACATTTTCATCAACATTTTCTACCATGCCTGCATAAGCAGGATTGTCTTGGCGCATTTTGGCTCTACAACCATCATAAGTGTATTCCGGAGTATCACCGAAATCTATATGTTTGAGTTGTTCTTTGTTTCTAGCTTCATCTTCAGGTTTGGCCTCTATGGGGGTATGAACAGCATAAAATGCAAGTACAGCAAGGAATGGTTTGTCTTTGGGATTGTTTTTTATAAAATCAATGGTTGCATCAGTTAGTAAATCTGCTGCGTAGTCCCCTTCTTTACCATCTTCCTCAACATCTGGAACAATATACTTTCCCGGTTTGCCATTTTTCCTCTGTATATTGAAAGGATATAATCTACTGGCAATACCACCTGCTTCACCTGCTGCATAAGAATCCGTATAACCAAAACCTTTTGGAGATGCTTTATCTTTACCCAAATGCCATTTTCCTATATAATAAGTGTTATATCCTGCTTTGTCAAACTGTTTGACAAAGTTTTGTTCTTCCGGAATATCTTCCAAATGACCTTTGTTTTCATTGACAGGATAATTGGCAGTCATCATTCCATATCTCGAAGGTACGCATCTCGGGTAGCTCGCATAGGCATTGGTAAAATTGACTGATTCTTGACTTAATTTATCAATATTTGGAGTATTGTATAGAACGGAGCCCTTGCAGCTCAAATCGTGATAGCCCAAATCATCAACGTGAATGATAAGTATATTCGGTTTACCGTGATTGGATTTTGTATGCTTATCCAATGCTTTATCATTTATCAATGCTGTTGTCTTTGAATTATAATTTTTCATTGTTTGAGCTGATGCTTTTCCTGATTGTTTTAATTGGTCTATAGCATTAGCTTTTCCTTTTTTGTTCTTCTTGTTCTTCTTATGTTTTTTGTTCTTCTTGTTCTTCTTGTTCTTCTTTCTTTTATGATTTTTATCCTTTTTCCCTTTTAATACAGCAGGAGCAGAGCTAACGCCATTTGATTTGTAATAAACTTGTTTATCCGAAAGATGTTTTCGCAATTTTGCTTTTAATTCGGCTTTGATATTTTGCATATCAGGATCATCAATGAGGTTTTTGGGTTCTGTTGGTGCTGATTTATAATCATACAATTCAGTTGCTACAATATTATTGTCCGAATAAGGTAAATAGCTGTGATAATTATTGGCATGCCACTCCGTGTAGCGATACCTGTCAGTACGTATGCTGTATCCTTCTGTTTTTACTGGTCTGTGATATTGGCTGATTGCATAATCTTTGTCAACAGATGTCCTGTTATTTCCATCCATAAGTGGGGCAAGGGATATACCTTCAGCTTGTTTTGAGGGCTTTACGTCAACCAAATCAAATACTGTAGGAAACAGGTCGACTAATTCGACAGGATGATCTATTTTTATATTTTTTTCTATTCCCGGACCTGCAAACATAAAAGGAATTCTTGTCGCTTGTTCAAAGTTACTGTGTTTGCACCACAAAGTATGGTCACCAAGATGATAACCGTGATCTCCCCATAGGACTATAATTGTATTTTTATCAAGTCCCAATCTTTCATATTCATCCAAAATTTTTCCTAATTGTGCATCTATGTATGATACAGCGGCCATATATCCGTGGATAAGTTGCCTTTGTTTATCTTCCGGTAGGGGCACGCCTTTTTTGACTTTATTAGGTATATCGGTATAGGCTCTTAATTCACCATAGGTATGGTATGCTATTTTAGGAGTACCGTCACTATATGATTGTTGGGGTGATAGTTTTATTTTGTCACGATCGTATAAATCCCAATATTTTTTAGGGGCTATAAAAGGCAGATGTGGTTTTTGGAATCCTACGCCGAGGAAAAAAGGCTTATCTCCTTTAGCCAGTTTTCTCATTCTCTTAAGGGCTTCTTTTGTATATATTCCGTCTTGATATGCTTCGTCAGAAACATCTACCATTTCGGTACTGGGCTTTATCCTTTTCATTATTTTTGTTCTCAAACCACCTTTGACCCCCTGAGATACCAGTTCCTTGGCGAGCCTTTCGATTTCTTTTTTTGTTTCAGGTTTTTGATAGTATTCCAAAGCGGGTTCTCCATATTTAGGATCGTAATCCCTTGGAATGATATGGGGAATACTCCACGATTTCCCATCGTGTCCGGGAGATGCGGAGCCTTTGTGATATATTTTTCCTATCGCTGTCGTCTCATATCCTTGAGAAGTAAGATATTCCGGCATAGATACAAGATTAGGATTAGCTTCTCTAAAATTGGTATGCAAATCCCAAACTCTTGTTCTGTCAGGAGGAGTTCCTGTCATAACACTGGCTCTTGAGGGACCACATACTGCTTGTTGAACATAAGCGTGTGTAAATGTAACCCCCATATTAGCAAGTCTGTCAAAATTAGGTGTATGCATTTCTTTATGTCCGTAGTTACTCAACAGAGGTTTTAAGTCATCTACTGCGATAAAAAGTATGTTTTTTGCTTTGTTTTGTGCACTCAAATTGAAAGCAAGGATTAAAATGAGCAAAGATGCTATTGCTTTGAAGTGATTATTGTGTTTCATTGTTTATAGATTTTAAAACTACATTTAATTAATTACACAACACTCTACAATAGTAGATAAGTACTGTGTTTGTTTATTTAGCAACAAATTAACACAATTTTTTTCAATTTACGGTTTAAATATTATCTGAAAGAGTATAATAATCGTTAGGTGCATTTCATTTTTTGGCTTTTTTACAAGAAGTTTTGTTGATATGTTTAAAATAGCGTACCTATGGCACGCATTTTAGTTGGCATAGATTTTTTACCCATATTTTGTACCTAACGGCACATTGCTGTAGTTTCTAAGCCGTATTAATTTCATAAGTGGGGTGGTCTATCCAAATAGAAAAAATAGCATTAAGTGCGAAAAAATGAAATGCGCCCCTGACCTCGCTTTCATAGTAAATGGAATTATTTTTTATTATTTTGTTTCTTGTTTTAAAATATCTCTGACTTTACCATTATTGTCTTCGTCAGATATATAACCAAAGTCTTTATCGGTTATCTCGCGGTATGCTTTCAATGGCAAGTCATCCCCATATTGTTTTTGCAACTGTTTTAATTCTTTTTTTAGTTTAATAACAATATCTTCGTATTGAGGTGAATCAATGATATTATTTATTTGATAAGGATCTTTTTCCAAATCATAAAGCTCCCATTTATCAATATTGTAGTAGAAATGAGCTAAAGTATATCTTTTTGTCCTTATTCCGTAATGTGGTTGAACATGATGCCAATAGGGAAATTCATAATAATGATAATACATAGACTGGCGCCAATTTTTAAGCGGCTTACCCTTAATAATATTTGCAAAACTTCTTCCTTGCAATTTTTCATTGGTTTTGATTTGGGCTAAATCCAAAAATGTTGGAGCGAAATCTATATTCGAAATGATATCTGTATTTATTTGTTTTTTCCGGATTTTTGCGGGATATCTTACTATAAAGGGCATTCTAAGTGACTCTTCATATATAAACCTCTTATCAAAAAAACCGTGTTCACCGAGATAGAATCCCTGATCGGAAGTCAGTACGATTACCGTATTTTTATCAAGATTATTTTGTTTAAGGTAAGTCAAAAGTTTTCCGATATTGTCATCTATCGATTTTACACAAGCTAAATAATCTTTGATATAAATCTGATATCGCCATTTTTTGCCTTCTTCTTTTGACATTCCTTTGGGTTGAACAATCTCACCTTTAGCTGCTCCATAAAAAATCCATTTCAGCAGTTTGTCTCCTTCCAAACCTTCGGGTTTTGGTAATTTGAGGTCTGCATTGGCGAGATAATCCATTGTCATTTCGGTATCGCCTGCTGTCAGTTCTCTACCTTTATAGTCATCGTCAAATGTGACGGGGTAGGGCATTTCAATATCATCCCAAAGCTTTTCGTATTTTTTATCAGGCTCCCAAGGTCTGTGGGGTGCTTTAAACTGGAGGAGCATTAAAAACGGTTTCTTCTTATTCCGGATTTTTTTTAGCCAATCAATAGATGCGTCGGCGGTTATATTTGTAGCATATCCGTTTTCTTTAACTTTTTTACCATTTTCATTGTATTCCGGATTCCAATATACACCTTGCTGGCCGCTGCTGATATGATATTTATAAAAGTCAAAGCCTTTTGGTTCGGAACCAAGATGCCATTTTCCAAATAAACTTGTCTGGTAGCCTTTTTTCTGAAATTCTTGGGGAAATGTCCATTGATTAGCATTGAATTTGCCCCCACTTTCATTTTTGTAATAGCCGTTAATATTACTGTATTTGCCGGTAAGAATCGCCGCTCTACTGGGACCGCAAATAGCATTTGTGCACATCACATTTTTAAATAAAATTCCCTCATCAGCCAATTTATCTATATTTGGAGTCGGGGCTATATTTTTATAAATCCCACCGTAAGCACTGATTGCTTGAGTTGTCAAATCATCAGCCATAATATAGATTATATTGGGCTTATCATTTTGTTCATTTTTCACTTCTTTGTTGGTACAAGAAACTGAAAATAGCGACAAATTGATGAACAATAATAGTATTTTAAATGACTTTGACATTTTAAATGATTTCAAATTAATAGGCTTCGACGAAATGCATATATGTTAATATAGTTATTATTGTGTATATCAATAGAAAAATGATTCTTTCTATTGTCCTGTTCCTACCCATAATTCTTTTTTCCATTTGTATGTTTATTAGAAAGTGACTATATAAAGTTAAACTTGAATTCAGTCAGCTAAAACAGCTGACTGAATTCACTTGCATAAATTAAATGTTATTCTTAATACCCCGGATTTTGGTCTGAAGTACTGATTTTGGGATTGGAATTAATCTCAATATCAGGAATCGGTAAGACCATAATCCTTTTGTTGTCTAACAGTTCAATATCTCTTTTTTTCTTAAAATCATAGAGAGGGTGATTATTATGAGCATCGATTACAAATTCTTTAAAAAACTCATAGCCTCTTCTTCTGACATTAAAAAAGTCTTGTCCTTCTTGTTGCAATTCAAAGAAATACTCTTTTGTGATTGCTTCTCTAAATGAATCTTGAGTTAAGCCGCTCCAATTTGCAGGAGTTGTAACCAAAGTATCTGAAGAATTTCTGGCTCTTGTCAATACTTCGTTTACGTATTGATAAGCATTTGCGGGACCATTTAATTCATTTTCTATTTCCGCGAGCATCAACAACAAATCTGCATATCTGTAAGCTACATAATTCATATTAGATTCTGTATTTAGAGCGAGTTCGTTTTTAATGAAATACTTATACCCGTAAGGATAGCTCTTTTCCTTATTGTTTCTTTTTGTGTAATTAGGATACGCTTTGACAAGGGTAAAACTTCCATCCGGTTTGTATTTATTGAATTCGGTTTTGAACGAATATCCAATTCTTGGATCACCGGGATAAGTTGCAAGGTGTCTATCATAAACTTCAAGATTTGGTTTAAATCGTCCCCAAGTCAAACCTCCAACGTGAGATTTGCCTGCACTCCAATACTTGATTAATTTAAAAGAGTTTTCGACATTTCCCATTATTTCAAAAATTGATTCTGTCGTATTATTTCTAGTATCATCTTGCCATAAATCTCCAAAATTATCCACCAGGCTATAATTCCCATATACTTTTATGGCATTATCATAAGCTTTTTGCCACAAATCTGTTTCTGATGCTTTTTTGTTACCTGCCATCCACATATAGACTTTTGCTAAAAGCATATTTGCAGCAAGATTTGCAGGTCTTCCCAATTCGTTATCTCCCTTTGGTGGCAATAATGTAGCAGCTCTTTCTCCGTCTTCTATTATTTGAGCAAATAAATCTTGTGATGAACTCAGACCAAAATTAGGATTATCACTTGTTATCGGCTTTGTGATAATAGGAGCTCTACCGAAAATTCTTACCAAATCAAAATAAGCATAAGCTCTAATGAATAATGCTTGTCCAAGGATAAAATCCCTTTGAGCCGGATTGCCTAAATCCTTTTCTTCCAATTGAGAAATAACATTATTAGCTCTACTTATAGTTCTGTATATCCCTGCCCAAAGATTAGTGATAAATTTATCATTTGAGGAGGGGTTTAATGCTGCAATGTCCTTTAGACTGGCATCTCTATTGGAGTTGTACATCCCTGATGTCCAATTCAAGGTATGGTGATATTCAGAACCCAGATAACCATAGTCTGTCAATCCTGCATAAACACCGTTTAAAGCTATTTTTGCTCCATCTACATCCTCAAATAAATTATTCGAACTCAAGAATGTAGGGTTTTCATTCAATTCACAAGAAACCATTCCTATGATTGAAAGAAAGATAATTGTTATATATAAATTTATTTTTTTCATTTTAATACTTTTTTTATATTTAATAATCTCGATTATTATTTTATACTTTAAGCATATTAAAAGCTCAAATTAACTCCAAACAAAAATGATCTCACGTTTGGTGTTCCTACCCAATCAACTCCGATAATAGTACCGTCACCAAGAAAACTTGTTATTTGAGGTTCGTATCCTGAATACTTGGTTATGTAAAATAAATTTCTTCCGGAAACATAAATATTTACATTGTCAACATAAGACGTTTTTACAGGTAAATCATAAGAAAGTGTAAGTATATTTAATCTGAAATAACTTCCGTCCTCTACGATTAGATCAACAAATCCTTGGTTCATTAAATCGTAATTCAACCTTGGTCTTGTATTGTCAGGATGCTCTTCAGACCAAGCATTTTCATAAGCGTTCTTCAATATATTTTTGAATCGCCCTTCGGCAAAACCAATCTCAAGATTATAACCATTTGCTATGTCATTGCCATATACTCCGTCAAACAGAGCTTTGACTGTAAATCTTTTGTATTTTGCTACCAAATCAAATCCATAAGTGAAATCCGGATTTGGATTACCGATGAAAGTCCTGTCATCATCATTGATATTACCATCTCCATTTACATCTACAAAAACCAAATCGCCTGCTTTATTTGCATTGCCTTTATAAGTAGGACCTGCAGCTGCTTCTTCTTGTGATTTATATACTCCATTAGTTTTATATCCCCAAAACATACCTATCGGTTGTCCTTCCATAAATATATTTGCCGGAGCTTTGAAATATCCTCCTGTGGATATATAATTACCAAAATAGAATGATTCTTGCCTTTCTTTTCCGTCAATCCAAACAGTTGAAGCCGGCAAACCCAGAGAGAGCACCTTGTTTCTATTGAATGAAATATGTCCTCCTACTGTTAAATTCAAATCATCTTTGCGCAAAAGATCGGCATCCATAGACAACTCTACACCTTTATTTTCAATTTCACCCCTGTTTACGGTCATTTTTGAAAAACCTGTTGAGGTGGGTAAACTGATATTTTGCAATAGGTTTTTGGTCTTTTTGTAGTAGGCATCAATTACAAAATTCAGCTTTCCTGAAAGTACTGATATATCCAATCCCGAATTATATTGTTCGGTTGACTCCCAAGTTAAATCCGGGTTTGCAATTCTGCTTGGTACACTACCAATAACCGTATTGTCTCTACCATCTACATAGTAAACTGTTGAATATGTTGAAAGTGTTTGATATGGGCGTATTCCCTGATTTCCCGTTATCCCCCAACCTAATCTCAATTTTAGATTGTAAAACCAATTAAGATTTTTTATAAACTTTTCTTCACCGAGTCTCCAAGCAAAAGATGCTGACGGGAAGTATCCCCATTGTCGTCCTTTGGTAAACTTGGAAGACTTATCTGCTCTAATACTTGCTGTCAATATATATTTGCTTTTATAACTGTAGTTGACTCTTCCCAAAGTGGAGAAAATCGCCTCATCTCTATTCAGTAGAGTTCTTGGCTGTGTAATCAATTGACCTAATTGAGGTGCTTTGGAACGTAGGGTTTTAATCGGAAAGTCAGTTATCTCAAAAATATCATTGGAACTTATTACACCGTCATAAGTTACCGCAAACATAGAATTAATTCTGTGTTTTTTATTTATTTTAGTATTGTAGTTTATTATATTGTCAAGAGTATATGATTTTCTATTTAAGGTCGAATAATCGGCTAATGCATTCACTTTCGCTCCTTTGAAAATTTCAGTACCGTACCATTTGTCCCTATTCTTAAATCTGTAATCGACTCCTCCTCTCAATGTATAACTGAGACCTTTTATTATTTCATAATTGAACGATGTTGATAAATTGGCTCTTAACTCCTTTATCAGGTCATCAAAATCGGTAAGCCAAGAATACGGGTTGGATATTTCCAAATCCACATCGTCTTCAAGTTTATCGATCAGCGGTCTATAAGTTAATACTTGTTTTGTGAAACTTCTATTACCTCCCGAACGACTTCCTGCTTGAGCAAATGAACCTTCTTGGTATGTAAGAGCGACCCTGTTGTCAAAAGTTAGTTTTGAAGTTAGTCTTGAATTTAGATTCAATCGTATATCTCCTTTTTTAAGATTTGTAGTTTCCACAATCCCGTTGATATTATTGAATCCGGCTGAGAAGTAGTATCCTGTCTTATTTTTCTTTCCTCCGAATGAGAATCCTGTATTGTAACTGATAGCTTTTTGATATATTTCATCTTGCCAGTTTACTTTTTTTGCAGCATCAGGGCTTTTTACGATATTGGTATCAGAGTATTCTGAAATTGAATAAATGTTATCGCCTTCAATAACATATTTTGGGTTATTACCATCGGCAATCAAAGCATCATTTTGATATCTTGCAAATGATAACGGATCCAACATATCAATTTTCTTAGTTATTGATGCCATAGTACTTGAAGCATAGGCACTGATTTTGGGCTTACCGCCTGTTTTTGAACCGCTTTTTGTAGTGATCAATACTACTCCATTAGCACCTCTCGACCCGTAAATTGCCGTTGCTGAAGCATCTTTTAATATCTCAATACTTTTAATATCCCTCGGATTAAGACCCGTAAGCCCATTTTGAGCTGTTTGCATCTCGTTGGCATCAGGAGTCGCTTCAAGAACATCTTCCCCTGCTGTACTAATAATGACACCGTCAATAACATAAAGCGGCTCATTATTTCCTCTAAGACTATTGATTCCTCTAATTCTGACACTGACAGCACCATTGGGAGATCCGGCATTGGATGTAACATTTACTCCCGATACTCTTCCTTGCAATAGCTCATCAACACCACTATACTGTCTTGCTGTTTTTGGATCTTCCACCAATTTGGAAACAGATCCTGTCAAGTCACGTTTTTTTAATTTTCCATATCCTACCACGACAACCTCATCAAGTACTTTCCCGGAAGCAAGCTTTATGAGATAATCATCTTTGTTGGGTTCAAGCTTAACTGTTTTAGTCTGATAACCTATGTATGAGACTCTAATCCTTTCCGTGTTTGCAGGTAATTCAATGCTGAATTTACCATCCAAATCAGTAATTGCCCCTTTGTTAAGATTGGGAATGACAACCGATGCCCCAATCAATGGTTCTTTGGTATCCTTATCTATTACTTGCCCTTTTACCGTCCTCTGCGCATAGGTAAAAGAAAGAGATAGAAAAAAAATCGAAATAATAAAAAGTAGTTTTGTTTTCATCCGTAATTTTTTTTAATTAATTAATTTCAGACGCAATCTACAAAAGTTGTGTGTAGATTATTTCTAACCGTCACATCAAGTTAAATGTAGATTTCATTTCTCTGTTAAAAGATGCTCAAATTTACGCAAAATATACCAATGTTTCTGTATAATAATAATCATAAAAGGTTTGTTTATTGTCAAACAACTAAAAATTAAATCTAAATCAAAAAATTATACGTAAAAATCTATTTTTTCTCAAATTTTTTGAAAAAATCCTTTGCTGTTTTTCTGAATTTTGAAGCTGTTTTTAAGTATTTATTTTCAGAAATCAGATTTTTTGTTTCCAAAGGATCTACATTATAATCATAGAGTTCTTCCGCATCTACAAGGGAATCATCAAAATGTTTTTCCGAATTGAAGTGATTTTTAACCCAAATCACATACCGGTATCTTTCATCCCTGAATGCATAGCCCATTTTGTTGCCTTCCCTTGGAAATTGACTGACAGCATAATCTTTAATCTTTTGTACTTTTCCATCAATTAGAGGAACAAGACTTTTGCCGTCAAGGTCTTGAGGCGTTTTGATCCCCGATAAATCACAAAGTGTAGGATATACATCCACAAATTCTGTAGGAGAATCGGTTGAACCTGTTTTGCCCTTAAAAGTGGAAAAAATCAAAGGGGAACGTGTAGCTTGCTCGTAATTGGTATGCTTGCAAAACATATCGTGATCTCCGAGATGCCAACCGTGGTCACCCCAAAGGACAATTACCGTACTTTCACGCAATCCCAGTTTGTCCAATTCGTCCAAAACTCTACCTATCTGCTGATCTATGAACGATACACAAGCATAATATCCGTGAATAAGATCTAACTGTTTTTGTACAGGAATTTCTACATTGTAATCCTTGGGGATATCTGCGTATCCACCTCGCAATTCCCAACTTGGTTGAGTAGCATATTTTGGTGCACCAACGGGCGCTTTCCTGTAAGGGGGGAGCTTGATATCCTCATCTCTGTACAAATCCCAATATTTTTGAGGTACTACAAAGGGTAAATGAGGTTTGTAAAATCCGACAGCCATAAAAAAAGGTTTGTCTTCTTTTGCAAATTTCTTTAGGTACTTAACACTGCGCCTTACTACTTCTCCATCAGCTGTCATACTATCAGGAACATTTGTTATTTCCATCGACACCCTCTCCTTGGATTTGATATATTCCTTTCCAATATCCGTATGATGCTTGAAATTATCGTATTTATAACTCCAAGAAAGGGAATCATTCAATTCATCTACCGACCTATAGTCAAATATTTTACCAACAGCAGCTGTTTGATACCCCAATTGTTTGAAGTATTGGGGCATAGTCACAATATCAGGGTTTTTATCCCTTATCAATGTTTTTAAATTCCAAATTTTGGTATAATCAGGCCTTTTACCAGTCAGGATACTCGCTCTCGACGGACCGCATACCGCTTGTTGGCAATGATTGTTTTTAAATACATAACCCTGTGAAGCCAATTTGTCAATATTAGGTGTTTTTATTAATGGGGTATCATAACAACCTAATAATGGTTTCAAGTCATCAACAGCGATAAATAGTACGTTTTTAGGTTTGTCTGTGGGTTTTTTGCTTACTTTGTTTGTTTTTGTGTCTAAATGGCAAGCAGTACTTCCTAATATTGTAAAAAGAGCAAGGAATAAAAGATTTTTCATCTGTTTATTTTTTATCAAAGATTCCATCTGTTTAAAAATTTTATTTTTGTATTTCAATACTGTATTTCATTTTAAATACTTTTCCGGATTCCAATGATTGAATCCCTGTTTTTTCTGCTATTTCTCCGGATGAATTGACATAATCGGATATACCGTACCAAGGTTCTATACAGACAAACGGTTCATCTTTTTTCACAAAAGTCCATATGCCCAGATATTGAAATTTATCAATTCCTTTGACTCGTATTCCTCTTTTTGAATTTTTACTTCTGATTGTCAATGTTTTTGATTTCAATCCCCTTAAGATGATTACTCTATCCCGGAATAAATCGTGGTTGAGAGGCAGAATATTACCATTGCCTAGATAATTGCGCAGCAAACTATCAGTCGGATATCCTTTTGGCTTGGAAAGAACGATACGATCGGCAACTTCTGTTGTGTCAAACTCGATGAAGTAGTCTTCGAATTTTTCATTAGGAACAAATGGGATATTGAAACCCGGATGCGCTCCTATAGAGAAAAATATATTCTTTGTGTCGATATTTTCAACTGTATTGGTTACTTTGAGTTCATTGCCCTCCAAGGAATAACATACGGTCAATCTGAATTTAAAAGGATAAATTTTTAATGTAGAGGGATTACTTTCCAAGACTAAGACTAATTTTGAGGGGGATTGTTCTGATATTTTAAATATTTTACGGGAAGCAAAGCCGTGGTTTTTCATTTTGTATTTTTTGCAGGCTATTTTGTAAAAGCCCCCTTTGATTTTTCCGACAAAAGGGAACAAGATAGGAGAGTGTTTCTTCCAAGACTCATCACTTCCTTGCCATATATATTCGATACTATCGGTTTTGTCAAACAATGAAATTATCTCAGCACCTTTTAAAGCTATTTTTGCCTTTAAATGGTTGTTGTATATTTCTACGGTGTCATTTTGAGCGTTGATTGAGTTAAATACAGTAAACAAACTGATTAGGAATGCCGGCAATAGAGCAAAATTCAATTTTGAGTTTAAAATCATTTCTTTTGTTTTGTATGGTATTTAATGACTTTTATACTGTAGGGTGCTATATCGATACTATGAAGCGGTTTATTCAATTTAGTTGTTTTCAATGGCTGCGTGCTCAATTTTGGTATTGTAGAATTTTTATCTATCACATATTGCTTAGCAGAATAATTTATTAACTCATATTTATTGTCAAAATCCGCATTTTGAAGATTGATATCCAAATTTACATTTACAGTTTTTGAACCATTTATGAGCATAATACTGACTTCATTATTTTCAATTGTGGTATATGCACGAATATAATCAGGAGCATTGAGTTGAGTTTTTAGCATAGTATTTCCCATAAATTTGCTCCATAGATACATAGCCCAATATTGGCTTCTCGGATTCATTTTTTTATCCTTGGGGTTAAAAAGTCCGTGTCCACCCGTATCGGTAGTCGAAAATAAGTCCCATTGTATAGCGATATCAACCCCTGCTTTTGCCATTTCACCTAACATTACCGCTGACCAAAGAGTATTTGTCAAGTCGATTGTAGTATTATCTTCTTTGACTTTGATATTCCACTCGGTTACGGCTATTTCGATTTTGTCTTTTTTATAAGGTCTGTACTGAGCCAACCAAGATTTTATTCTTTTTACGGCATCATTAATCTTGACTGCCTCATCGACCATTTTAACAAAATCAGTATCCTTGTTATTAGAGGGATATGCGTGAAAGGAGATAAAATCTATTGGTGCATCCTTATCGCGGATAAGCTCTTCAATAAATTTCAGTGCCATACTTGAAGCGACACTTCCTCCGACTTTGATTTCCGGATCTGCTTTTTTCATTGCATTTGCAAACAGTTTGTACCGTCTGACATATTCTTTTGCATTCATTGTGCTACCATCGGGTAAGGTATAGCCTAGTTCCCAATCACCGTCCATTTCATTACCCATTTCCCAATATTTAACATTAAATGGTTCTCTGGCAAAATATTGTCTTTGCTTGACCCACTTCACCCATTCCACAGCCATTTTTACTGTTCCTGTACCCATATTTACCGTGACCATTGTCTCCGCGCCAAAAGATTGGATAAATTTATGCAAATACAGGACATCTGTAAAACCGTGAAAATCCGAAAGATTGTGCTTGGTGTCTTTTATCCTGAACCCCGGTGCATAACCGGTATAATCCACATCCCATTTTCCATTCTTGTATTTTGTTGTATCAAAAGCGACTTCGATTGGGTTTTTACCCCTTTTAATCGCATCTTTCCACTCTTTTTCAGGGATATAACTTTCTTCTGATAGTCTGACTTTATTTCCGTTCCAATACAATTCATTTGACCAAGTGCCACCGGGCATTCTTATTATTCCGGGATTTAATCGTTTGAGGTTTTCCAACAAATCAAGATTCATCAATGAAGATTCTTCATAAAACACACCTACGTTTGTCCCCAAAAGCATTTGTTTATTGTAATGGGCGATAGTTTTGTTTACATCGACTGATATATTGTATTGATTGGTTTTACTACTGAGTTGTTTTGAGCTATTGCAACTAAACAGAACCAATAAAAAGGGCAATAAATGTAATGTCTTTTTCATTTAAACTATTTTTAAATTCCCATAATCACTTCAATATTATGGGTACTATTATCATCGAATACCGGGACTATGTTGCCGTCAATTTGATTGCCATCTACAGTTATCTTGGTCACTCCCTTTGAAACTTTATCAGGATTACGCACAGTGATATTGTAGGTCGAATTTCTAAATTTTCTTACGGCTTTAAATCCATCCCAATTTTTTGGTATGCAAGGATCTATTTTTAATCCTGTATGCTGTGGTCTGATACCCAGTATATATTTGGTTGCTGCTTGATATACCCACGAAGAAGTTCCGGACAACCAATGATTTCTTGCTAAGCCAAATTGGGGATGCTCATCACCCAAAATGTTTTGAGGATAACAATAGGGGTCTAATTCATACCTGTCTATTATATCATTTTTAGCAGCAGGATTTATTTGATTGTAATATTGGACAGCTCTATCACCATTACCAAGAAGTGTTTCTGCGATTATAACCCAAGGATTGGAATGAAGAAAAATGCCACCGTTTTCTTTTGCTCCCGGAGGATATGTTGTTACGCCTCCAATATTAGGGTCGAAGCCATTGTATCCGGGATAGCTCAATTTGATGCCAAATTCAGTATTCATTATTTTATTTACTGAATCCAATGCGGTTTTAGCCCTTTCTAAACTTGCAAACCTTGACAATACACTCCAAGATTGAGCATTTGTGTATATTTGCCCTTGTTGATTTTGCTTAGACCCGACCGGTGTCCCATCTTCTTCTATATATCTGATATACCATTCTCCATCCCAACAATTATTGTTGACAATGGATTTCATATGTTCGTAGTCTTTTTTATATTCATTTAATAAGTCTTCCTGCCCTAAATATGTCAATAGGCTTATCATTTTTAATAATGCTCTTCCATAGAGATTTGCGATAAAAACACTTTCAGCATCTCCTGGCAAATTGACAGTATCATTCCAATCAGCAAATCCGAGCAATGGTAATCCGTGTTTGCCTGTATTATTTTTTGTAAAATCCAAGGATCTTTTGAGATGTTCAAAAACCGTAGCTTTTTCCCTTTCTTCAAGTTCCAAGTCTTTGTCATAAAAGCTTATTTCTTTGTCCAGAAAATCGTAGTCTCCTGTTTCTTTCAAGTAATCACAAACAGAAAGGATTATCCATAAATGATCGTCTCCATAATATTGCTTTTCGCCTTCTTCACGGGAATCGCCTTCGTTTGCTTCCATAGTCAAAGGGAAAAATTGATGCATTGCGGAACCATCGGGCTTTTGTACAGACAATAATTTTTCTATCAGTTTTCTCCCTTCATCAGGTACAGCGGGTAGTATGCCCAATACATCTTGAGAACTATCTCTGAAACCTAAGCCTCTTGCTCCCAAACCGAGTTGATACAGAGATAAGTATCTTGACCAATTCAAAGTAGTATGACATTGTCTCGGATTGTGAATGTTAATCATCGAATTGAATGCAGGGTCAGGTGTGTCAAAGTACATTTTGGATAAATAATCATCCCAAAATTGCGATAATTCGTTAAATGCTTTATTGACATTTATGAAGTTCTTGTATTTTTCAATAGAAGCATCAATATTATCCGGTTCTGATTGCCCTAATTGAGTTACGATACGAACAGTTTCATTTGGAGAGACAGTGCCCATTTTATGCAAAATTGCAGCAATATTATCCCCCCTCCTTGCTTCATAATTAGATAAACTTGAGTTTTGTAATTCAAGGGGATTTTTCCAAGTCCCATATTCATTGTCCCCAAGGAATAGTTTTCTATCTGTTTGGAATGAATCTGCAGGGTAATTGGATGTGAAAAAATTGTTTTCATACTCTTTTTTCATAAATGCATATTGCTTTAGCACAACTGTGCCATCGTCTTTTCTTTCTGCATCAACAGTCATTGTTTGAGGAACCCAATCAGCATTTGTGAATTGCTTGAGCGCATCAAAATGACTAAATTCCACAACCGGAATAATATCTATTTCTACATTTTCATCCCTTAAATTTGTCACTTTTATATCCCTGACTACTACATTTGAACCGGTAGGCACAAAAATTGTAACCTCTGTTTTTATATTATAAAACTCCGAAATGATTTTTTGGTATCCAAGCCCTACATGACATTCATACTTGTCGTATCTGTCAAGAGTAGGTACAAAAAATGGTGAAAAAACTTTATATCCGTCTTTTTCTTTAATTCTCAAGTACAGGCTTTCTCCCTTGAAATCAGAGTTTGGTAATTGGGGTATATATTTTACGATTCTATTCAATGCCGGGTCACCCTTGGTAATAAGCGAACCGCCCGTATGATCAACGATTCCACCAAAAGAAAGTGTGCCGACGTAATTTATCCATTTAACAGGGGTCTTAGGATTGGTGATTATATATTCTCTGTTCTTATCATCAAAATATCCGTAGTTCATATTCTTCTTCTTCTTTTATGTTTAAGGTTCAATGTTTCAGGTTCAATGTTTCAGGTTCAATGTTTCAGGTTCAATGTTTCAGGTTCGATGTTTCAGGTTCGATGTTTCAGGTTCAATGTTTCAGGTTGTAGCGTAAGTGTACTGCGTGATTATTTTATTTATACATTTCCTCTTCTATTTTCCAATTCTGTTCGTATTTCATTTGCTTTTTTTGCTGTAATAGGAAAAGATCTTAACAAATACAATGCAATCCCTAATGCAACAACGGGAATAACCAAGAATCCAATTCTCATATTTGTATATACTCCTTCCGCTTGAGTACTTCCCAATTCAGCATCAAATCCTGTTATCTCAAGCAAAGGTCCTGTAATCAAAAAACCAACCATAAAGCTCAATTTTAAAATCCAAGAATATATAGAAGAAAAACCTCCTTCACGCCTTTCTCCCGTTTTTAATTCGTCGTAATCAACTACATCTGCTTGCATAGACGGTAGCATCAGCCACAATCCTGCATATCCTGCTCCTATAAAAACCGTATTTAGCAGCATCAACCAAGGATTACTTGGTGTAAAAGTCCACCAAGTTGTTGCATAAGAAATAATAGCAAGAGTCATCGATATCGTAAGTACTTTTTTCTTACCGATTTTTTCAGATAAAGAGCGAAAAATAGGAATAAAAATCAGGCTAAAAACCGTATATATCACTGTGCCATATCCGGCAAATTTTGCTCCTTCTCCCCAGTCTCCTCCAAGAACATAATAGGTGCCGACATAACGACCGTAACCATCAAAAATCGCTTGTCCCATCAAGAAGAAGATTGTGATTAGACTCAATATAAGAAACGGTCTATTGCTTAAAGTCTCTCTTATACTTGTCCATAATTTTATTTGTTTTTGGTTTTGTACCAAATCACTTTCATAATACCTTTCTTTTAGAAAAATTGCCGGTAAAATACCGAGAATAATGATCAAGGCACCGATTATTATACTGATATATCTCATTCCATTTAGCGGGCTTGGTACTTCAACACCGTCTTTTACTATAAAAAATACCGGTAACATTGACAACCACCATATCCATCCATTTGCAAAACCTGCAATTGTTTGGAAATAACTTCTCATTTCTGCAACACGTGTTCGTTCATTGTAATCCGGGGTCATTTCCATCAAAAGGCTTTGGTAAGGAATGCCCCAAATCGTGAAAAATGTATAAAAAATAATACCGAATCCAATAACCCAAAACATAATACCTACTTGTGATAAATCAGTAGGAAACCACCAAATGAGGGGATATAGGAGTCCTGCCATTATCGCACCAACAAAAATAAATGGTCTTCTTCGACCCCATTTGGTACGAGTATTGTCTGATATCCAACCCATAATAGGATCCAATACACCATCCCATAATCTTAGTGACATCAGTATAATGGCGACATAAGTAGGAGGAAGTTTTAGTTCCATATTGAATACCTGATATGCTATACTCACGAGAACCCAAATTCCTAAAACATCCACCGGACCGGCAGCAGCATAAGCCAATTTGCTTTTAAAAGGCACTTTGTCTTCCGGTGCGATTAAGGGTTTGCGTTCTTCTTTGTTTAGCATATCAATTTTATTTTCTAATAATGATTAATCTAATTATCCGAGTATTACTATAATATCATGTTCTGTTTTTTCTTTAAAAACAGGTAATCTGTTACCGGATTGTTCTTTTCCATCGACAATGATCTTATTGATTCCTTTGGAGATGTGATTTGGGTTTTTGACTTCTATATTGTAAATCGCTCCTCTAAAAACTCTTTTAATCTTGAATTCTTTCCAAGATCCCGGAATGCATGGGTCGATAATCAGTGAGTCATAATCCGGTCTGATTCCCAAAATATATTGTGTCACTGCATAATAATTCCAAGCAGCCGTACCGGTAAGCCAGGAGTTTTTTGCTTCGCCAGGCTTATAGGCATCTCTACCTGCAATCATTTGTGCATAGACATAAGGTTCTGTTCTATGTAAATCGCTGATATCCTCCAGATAAGCGGGGGCGATTTTTTTATAATAGTCAAATGCCATTTCACCTCTTCCAATACCGGTTTCTGCAATGATAATCCATGGGTTGTTGTGGCAAAATATGGAGCCATTTTCCTTATATCCTTCCGGATAAGTGGAGATTTCTCCCATTTCGATATAGTATTTTGTGAAACTCGGACTATTTAATATAATACCATAGTCTGTATCCAAATATTTCTTAACTGAGTTTAATGATTTTTTGACCAATCCGTCTTCAAGTCCAATACCGGCCATACTGCACCATCCATTGGATTCAATGAAAATTTTTCCTTCTTCATTTTCATTGCTTCCAATTTTATTTCCAAAAAAATCATAGGCTCTGAGAAACCATTCACCATCCCAACCGTATTTTTTTACGGCTTCTATCATTTTATCTACGTGTTTTTGAGCTCTCTTTGCTTCTTTGTCTTTATCTAAGAATTTACATAGTTCCACATATTCCGTACCATAAACAACAAACAGACCGGCAATCATTAAAGATTCGGCTTTAGAACCTTCTGTTTTGTTTTCAGTAGTTTGAAATGATTCATTGGGATCTTTGGAAAAACAATTGAGATTAAGACAATCATTCCAGTCAGCTCTTCCTATCAACGGAAGATTGTGTGGTCCGAGATTATTTATCACATGGTCAAACGATATTGTCAAATGGTCAAACAATGATTTTGCAAGGCTTTTGTTATTGTCAAATGGTACTGATTCATCCAGAATACTGAAATCGCCGGTTTCCTTTAAGTATGCTGTTGTTCCTAAAATCAACCATAGAGGGTCGTCGTTAAAGCCACTTCCAATCGCATCATTCCCCCTTTTTGTTAACGGCTGATATTGGTGATAACAGCTACCGTCTGGAAATTGAGTTGAAGCGATATCGATTATTCGTTGTCTAGCCCGATCCGGTGATTGATGAACAAAACCGATCAAATCCTGATTTGAGTCTCTGAAACCCATGCCTCTACCAATTCCCGATTCGAAATAAGAAGCGCTTCTGGACATATTAAATGTGATCATGCATTGGTATTGATTCCAGATATTGACCATACGGTTCAATTTAGGATCACTTGATTTCAAATAGAATTTTGACAACAAATCATCCCAATATTTAGCCAATTCTTCCAAAGCTTTTTCGATTTTTTCATCAGTATCAAATTCTGCAATCATCGCCTCGGCAGGTTTTTTATTAATTATACCTTTCGATTCCCATTTATCTTCTTCCGGCAATTCCACATAACCAAGCATAAATATCAATGATTTTTCTTCCCCCGGCTCCAGTTCTATATCAAAATAATGTGAAGCTATTGGTGACCAACCGTGTGCAATTGAATCAGCAGGTTTTCCGGACAAAACATTTTGCGGTTCATTAAATCCATTATAAAGCCCTAAGAATGTCTCACGGTCAGTATCAAATCCATCGTGTTTTTGGTTAACGGAATGAAAAGCGTAATGATTTCTCCTTTCTCTAAATTCTGTTTTATGATAAATGACACTATCATCAACTTCTACTTGACCGGTATTAAAATTTCTCTGAAAATTGGTCATATCGTCCTCAGCATTCCACAATGCCCATTCGACAAGAGAAAACAGTTTGAAAGATTTATTTTTTGTTCCGGTATTCTTCAATTTCACCCTTTGAATCTCACCTGTGAAATGCAAAGGAACAAAATACAGGACTTCTACTTCCAAATCATCCTTTTTACCTTGGATGATAGTATAACTCAGTCCATGTCTGCATTGATAGCTATCAAGGGTTGTTTTTGCAGGCTTCCATCCGGGAGACCAAACCGTATCTCCATCTTTAATGTAGAAATATCTTCCTCCGTCGTCTGTAGGTACATTATTATAACGGTAACGTGTCAGTCTCCGGTACTTTGCATCTTTATAGAATGAATATCCGCCGGAAGTATTGGATATAAGAGAAAAAAAATCGTGATTTCCCAAATAATTTATCCAAGGGTATGGAGTCTTGGGATTTGTAATCACATATTCTCTTCTCTTATCATCAAAAAATCCGTATTTCATGGTTGCGTATTATTTGTTTTCTATTGTTTTTTAAACTCTCCAAATTTTCCCGGAAGTTTAGCGAGATACTTTTTCAATTCATTTTGCAAGTCTTTAACTCTATCCTTGTATTTTGGATTATTGAATAGATTATTCTGTTCTTTCGGATCTGTTCTCAAGTCGTATAATTGATCAGTATCATAATAATGCTTATATCTTTTAGTCGAAGGAAATTCGGCATCGCCTCCACCGGGTATCAACATAAGATGTGAAAAAGGTAAAGACGGATCGGTAAAATGATATTCCAATTTATTTTTTATTCTAAAGTTATTCCATTTATCCAATATTTCCTTACGTTTTTTTAAGTCCCATTTCATCGCATACTCAGGGTATCTAAGAGCTATATATTTGAAGCTGTCCTTTAAGATACCACGTGAGAATCCCATTTCGAAGTAGAGCGATTCTCTGATTTTATCTTTTTTTGCATCTAATATTGGTAAAAAGCTCTTGCCGTCAAATGCTTTGATCTTTTGAGGATCGCCTCCTGCCATATCTATGATTGTGGGGGCGAAATCAATGTTTGATACCAATGCTTTATTAACATGTCCAGTCTTGAATCCTCCTTTTTTCCAAATCAACGAGGGGGAACTGACCCCACCTTCATATACAGAACCTTTGGCATGTTGCCCGTGGTCATTGAAGAAAAATATAATGGTATTATCCAGTTTTCCTTGCTCTTCAAGTTTGTCCATCAATGCACCAAGAGCATCATCAATCCACAGAGTATTGCCCAATGCATCGGGAACTTTTTCTCCTTCTTTTACCAATCCCGCCTCTATAAGCCGTTTTGGAATAGTCTCTTTAGGAGGTAAACAGGTCGGAGCTTTATCCAAAATTCCTTCGGCGGTAACTCTTCTGTCTCCAAACCATGATTGTTCTGCATTGGATGGTCCGTGTGGTACTGTTGTGGCATAGTAAAGGAATATAGGTTTATCCGGTGTTTTGTTAAGGAAATCCAAGGCATTATCGGTAATCCAATCCAGATTTTGAACTCTTAATTTTTCAGGACCGAGATAGCTTGGATTGTCTTGATAAAGCCCTCCGGAATAATCGAAACCGCATTTTTTTAGTTGTGCGCTAATTATTTTAGCATTATTTTTCAATACTTTGACTGCTTCAGGAGTAGTTGGATCTGTGTCTAGGGGAAGTTTTTTCCATCCGGGTGCCTCGACTGCATGATTTTTTCCGTAAAATCCTGTTGTATATCCCAGGTCTTTCATATAAGTACCGATAGTCGGTTGTCCCGACACAATATAGGAATTCCATTGTACAACAGTTTGTCCATCCATTTTCTTTGTGAAATCTGTCATATATTTACTCTTGGCTCTACTGGCATATTGACCTGTAAGACATCCAAATCTACTGGGAGTACAAACAGCAGAACTAACATATTGATTTAGCATCAATACTCCCTCATTTGCCAATTTATCAAGATGAGGCGAGAGGTTTTTACCTTTACCTTCTTTCAGGCAATTGAACATGTATCTTTCCATATCATCCGCTATGAAAAAGACGATATTCGGTTTTTGAATTTCAGTTTTTTTCTCAACTTCTTGTTTTTTTTCGGGTTTACAATTTATTGATAACAGCAATCCGAAACCAACAATAAATAACATTTTAATAAAATCAATATTTTTCATCTTTCAAATTTTTATACAAATCAACATAAACATAATTAATCATTCTACATACTAATAATCAAAAAGGGTATAAAAATTGTCAAATCTAATTATTTATATCAAATAAATCGCAGAATGAAGTATAAATAGTGATAGTCGAAAACACAAAAAATTAAAACCGGTTATTTTTGTCATCCTTTAGTTTTTTTCAAGTGATTGATACTAAGGTATAAAATCATTACAAAGAAACCAAAATCTATATAAAAAAATTATCAGAATTATAATAAATTGTCTGTTTTCAAACAAACACTTAATATTTTAGAATTAATTTTATTGTTCGGTATTATTGTTTTTCAGATTTTTCAAAAAAGTAGTCGGAGAAATACCAAAAAGCTTTTTAAATGATGTACTGAAATATTTTGGATTGGAAAAACCTGAACTATACGCTACTTCTTTAACATTCATCTTACCTTCTATAAGTTTTTTTCTAGCATATTTCAATCTTGTATGAATGATAAAGTTTTGAGGTGAAAGATCTACCATATTTTTAAGTTTCATATAAAGGGCAGTTCTACTCATATTGACAAAACTGCAAAGATTATGCACAGAGAGGTCTTCTTCATTGATATTTGAAAGAACATAATTTTCCAATTTATTTATGAAGTCGGCATCTTTTTGAGTCCTAAACTTAGCTGCACTTCCCACGTCGAACTCATGAAGATATTTCTCTCTTAATTTTTTTGACCAACCCAGCGAATTTATCACTTTAGCCAATAAATAATTATAATCAACCGGTTTTTCTAAATAAATTGAAATTCCACTCTCCACACTTTCCATTTTTTGTTTATTTCCTGTCAAAACGGTCATCATTATAATTGGAATATGATTGAGATTGATGTCATCCTGCAATGCACGGGACATTTCCAAGCCATCCATTTCCGGCATAATAAGATCGGTAATTATCAAATCGGGAAAAATATCCATAGCTATTTTTAATCCCTCTTTTCCGTTTTCAGCTTCATAAACCTGAAAATATGTTCCCAGTTTATCAACTAGATCGGCTCGCAATTCATTATTATCTTCAACTATTAATATTTTGCTGTCGCTATATTCGTCGAGAGCCTCCCTCTCTGCAACCGGAAGCTGAACCTCATCATTTTTTAATTTATTTTTTTCAATAAATTGTTGCTTTTTGTTTTTAAGCGACACAGTAAAGGTAGAACCTTTGTTTTCAACACTGGTAAATTTTATAAATCCCTTATCTTTTTCTATAATATTTTTGACTATCATTAATCCCAGTCCTGTTCCGGGCAAATTACTGTTTATGGCATTTCGACCTCTGTAATATCTTTTTAGTATATATTTTTGTTGGTCTTTGGGGATTCCAATACCATTATCCGTGATAGAGATAATCAGATCATCTTTTTTCTTATCCAAAACAATTTTGATTTTTCCGCCTTTATTTGAATATTTTATAGCATTTGACAACAGATTGAAAAGTATTTTATCCAAAATATATTTATCATAATAAAAATAGTCATTTTGATTTTCTTTTTCCCATTTATTGACAACTTCAACTGTAATACTTTTCTCTTCCAATAAAGGTTTGAATCTGCTAATCACTTTTCCAATATATGTATTAAGACTCAGCTCTTTAATATTATCGCTCTTTTGCTCATCAGAAGTTACGAGATGAAAATTAAGCAATTGTTCAAACAGATTGATCAACTGCCTTGAAGTAGATTTTATTTTCAATAATGCCGGATTATCTGCTATTTTAGGGAATGTTTCAATAGTTGATAATAAAATGGTGAGAGGGGTTTTCAATTCATGAGTAATACTGTTAAAGAAATTGATCTGCTCCTCGGCATTTCTTTTTGTCAAATACAAATTAATCCCGTAAAACAATGCACCAACAGCCAAAAGGAATAAGATAATGTAAAATAAATACGCTAAAGTCGTTTTCCACCATGGAGGGGAAATATGAATACTCAACATTTTTGCAGGGCTCCAAATACCGTCTCTATTGGAAGCCTTAACATAAAATATATATTTGCCCGGAGACAGATTTATGAAATTGATTTGTGTTTCGGTTGAAGGCTCACTCCATATATCATTTATCCTTGACATTTTCCAACTATACAAAACCTTGGAAGGGGCACTATGCAGTATTCCGACAAATTTTATATTGAATGAATTTTCATTGTATCTCAAATGCAAATTATTGACATTGTTTACATATAATGTCAAAGAAGTGTCTTTAGTTTCTTTGGTTTTGAATAGTTTAAATTGTTCGATAACAACATTGGGAACTACTCTTTGCAGTTTTATAGCTTTTGGATCAAACATTGTAACCCCGTCTATTCCTCCAAACATAAATGAGCCATCTGACAATTTTGCTGCGCTACCGTAATTAAATTCATTGCTAACCACCCCGTCAAACTTATTATAGACGTAAATAGCCGTATCTTGTTTATTTAAAAAAATATGTGCCAATCCCCCGGTTGTGCTAACCCAAAGGTCGGTATCCTGCTGCATGAGGATAGCCTGAACTATATCTGAAGGCATTCCATTGCTGATATTTATTTTTTTCAAAAGTTTATTATGCATATCATAAAAAATCAATCCTTCCCCATTTGTACCAATAATCAAATTACCTTTTGAGTTTTGTTTCACACAATTAATAGTCGTATAATGCAGCTCATTATGCCCCTGACTTAACTCAACTATAGTATCTATCTTCCCATTTCTAATAATGTTTACTCCCATTCTACCTACTGCGATAATAGCCCCATCTTGCAATTCTATAATATCTTTGACCAAGGGAACTGGATACCTAACAATTTCCCCATCTTTTTTTATCTCATGCAAATCCCCGTCTATTCCTCCCAGCCATATATTATTATGACTGTCTTTCAATAAAGAGTAAACTTTGGACAATCCTATTTTTTTATCGGTATTCTTTATATTTCCATAGTGAGTATATGAGTAGTCTCGCTTATCAACTTTAAATACTCCGTTTCCATATGTTGCTATCCACATATATTCACCATCTTCTTCAAGAGCAAGTATAATATCAGGTACTTTTGATGATTTTTGGATTGCAAGTTTATTGATCCATTTATTGAGCCCCCTATCCCAAATACTTAAACCCTGTTTAGTTCCAAACCATATCTTCCTTTGAGTATCTTCACAAATAGCCCTGGTGAAATTATAAATCAGGCTGTTTTTGTCATTTATAATATGACTTATATTTCTAAATTTGAGCTTGTTGAATGGTAAAATATTAATACCTCCACCATACGTAGCGATCCATAAAATATTTTCTTTCCCAAGCAAAATATCGTATATCCCGTTGCTTGAAATTGAGTTGGGATCATTCACATCATTTATAGCAGAATTAATATAATTGTTATTCCTGTCAAGATATATTAGCCCAGCTCCGTCTGTTCCTATAACTACAAGGTCATTGTTGAGTTTTAATATTGAATTTATCCTGAAATATCTATCAGAAAACACAGGTATATCGACAGTCCCAATAAATTTTTTGTCTTCGTCCAATAGAAATAATCCGTTTTCCATTGTCCCGATATAATAATTGTTCCCAATCTTCTTAATGCATGAAACAGAAAAATTATCATTGTTAATATCAATATTGATTTTCTCAGCTTTTTGTATTTTTTCATCAAAATAATACAATCCTTTATTGGTTCCTACTAAAAGTCCATTACCTGTATATTCAAGAGAGAAAACACTTTTGTCTTTGAACACATTTTTAAGACTGTCTGTTTTAATATCAAAAAACCATAATCCATTGAAATCTCCTATCCAAAGATTGTTTTTCTTTCCTTCAATAATACAATTTACCAGATTGAGATTATCATTTTTATCAGGAATAACCGGTACAAAAATATTTTTTTCAAGCTCATACTTCAATAAACCGGTTTCTACTCCAACCCAGATTCTATTTTCACTATCTATAAAAATATCAGAAATCCTGTTAGATGCAAAATCAGGCATTCCTTGGTATTTATTGTATAAAAACAAATCTTTTGAATTGTATCTCATTACACCTTCTTCTGTTCCTGCCCAAATATTACCAAGGCTATCTTGAGCAATTGTATAGATAATACTCTGAGATACATATCCCTGAACGCTCAATTTCTTAAAGCCGGTAGTGATCTGACCAAAACCAAAGGAAATTAAAAATGAAAATAATATTGTATATTTGAATCTATCCATAATTATTTTAAATCAAAACTCTTTTAATATCGATTGAATGTCAAAATGCACTGAATAAATTCCATTTTTTTTAGTTATTCTATTTTGATAGCAGAAAGACTTAAAAAAGATAACGAATTTTTCGGGCTTTTGGGTTTTCATCTGATACAACATATCAAAGTTAATAAAATAGCAATAAATGTACCGTTTTTTTTGAGTTTTTCGAAAATAAATCGACTGAAATATATTTTTTCATTACTTTTGGAGTAGTATAGGTATTTATAAAAAAATATTTAACAATATATTGTATTATGAAACGATTTTCACTTTACATTTTGATTCTATTTAGCATTTCATCAGCTTTTACTCAAGAGAAGATCGAGGTTGATAAGGATTATGAAAAAGGGACACTTGTAGATGGGTATAAAGAAGGTTTATGGTCTTACTTCCATTGGAATAAGTAGATCAAGAATAATAGCTTATTAAACAAAAAGAAGAAGATTAGAAAGTTTTCCTAATACCAAAAACAAAATCTTTAGATAGCCTAACACGCATTATTGTAGGTGTTAAAATATATACAATGAGTATTTTATTCCATATTTGAATCTTAAATTTGTTCGTCTGGCATAATTTTTAATTGAATCAAAGATATACGAACCGGTATTTATGTCAAATTTAAATTGATAAAACGCAAAAATCAAAATGTTTGCTAAAGACAAATAGCTAACTATTCGATAAGATTTATGAACTAAAACTAAACAGATGCTTACCTTTGCTTGTATTATATGTTATAAAATAAAGTACAATGTTTAAAAAAATATATAAGTTTTTCTTTTCAATGCCTTTTGCCGGAATTTTGATGTTAACTTTAGCTGCTGCTATGGCTGTGGCTACTTTCATAGAAAACGATTACGGGACAATGACAGTTCAAAAAGTAATATACAAATCTTGGTGGTTTGAATTGCTATGGTTTTTGTTTGGAGTTTCACTTATAGCCAATATTATTATTTTCAAATTGTATAGAAAAGTGAAATACGGCATACTTATTTTTCACTTGGCGATGATTGTTATTCTGATAGGTGCTGCTATCACAAGATATGTAAGCTACGAAGGACTAATGCCGATAAGAGAAGGTGAATCATCCAATGAAATTCTTTCCGATGACACATATATTCAAGCGAAAATAATAGGTTCTGACAAGGCATTTATAGATAAAAAAGTATTGTTTGGCAGCCTTGGTAGAAATCATTTTGATGAAACTCTCAATTACAATGGTAAATCATTTAGATTAACTTTACAAAAGTTTTACCCTAATGCAAATGAGACTTTAATAAAAGATGTTGAAAACGGTAGTCCTATCCTTTATCTTGTGCACGGGACTCCCAAGGGAAGAGTTGGAGGATTTCTAAAAGACAAGGAGAAACTGTCTTTCAACGATGTTACAATCGGTTTTAATTCTCCCGACAATTCCACTGTAAGAATTTTCAGCAGAAATGACAGTTTGCTGGTTAATTCCGATTATCCCATACCGGTGATGTATATGAGCGATCAATCCAAAGATACCCTTTCAGCCAAAACAGACCACCCTTTTTCAACGGGAGCTCTGTATATTTTTAATGGAGAAAGCATAGTTTTGAAGGAGTATGTACCGCAAGGAGCATTGAAGCCCGTGTCAAAAAACAATAAAATAGAAGCGGCATCATACAATGCTTTGGAGATGAATATATCTGATGGTAAAACAATGAAAACGGTGAATATTTGGGGAAATAAAGGAATGGTTGGACAAGAAAAAGAAGTTGCTTTTGGAGATACAAAAATCAAAATCTCCTACGGATCAAAGATAATAAAATTACCATTTAGAATAAAACTCAGGGATTTCCAATTGGAGAGATATCCCGGGTCAATGAGCCCGTCTTCTTACGCATCTGAAGTGACATTAATCGATGAGAAGGAGAATATCAAAAAAGATTACAGGATATATATGAATCATGTTTTGGACTACAAAGGATACCGCTTTTTTCAGTCATCATATGACCCCGATGAGAAAGGAACCATATTATCAGCCAATCACGATAAATGGGGAACTGGTTTGACATACTTGGGCTATTTTCTGTTAACTTTGGGTATGTTTTTGACTTTTTTCACAAAAAAAGCAAGAATAAAAAAACTAAATAGATTGATAGGTGAATACAGGGATAAAAGATTAAATTTGGGGGTTATTGCACTATTTTCCATTATTAGTTTAACTGTAAATGCACAAACGAGTTTGCCTGATACATTCAAGATTGTAAATACTGAAAAAGCCGAAGATTTTGGTAAAATATTGGTTCAAGAGAGAGGTGGCAGAATAATGCCTATGAACACTCTGTCAAGTGAATTAATCAGAAAAATCGCACAAAAGAAAAAGTTTTTAGGCCAAAATTCAGACCAAATAATGCTTGGGTTGATGACATTTCCTTATCAGTGGCAGGATATCGAATTAATCATAGTAAAGCATCCAGGTCTTAGAAAATATTTGGGTGTTGAAAAATACGCTTCATATTCCGATATGTTTGATGATAAAAATGAATATGTCCTGGCAAAGCAAATTGAAGAGGCTGTGCACAAACCGGAAAAAGAGAGATCAAAATTTGATAAAGAAGTCATCAAAGTTGATGAAAGGCTCAATATTCTTTATATGATTTTCTCGGGCAATTTTCTGAGGATATTTCCTAAAGAAAACGATCCAACCCGTAAATGGTACACTCCTAAAGAGGCATCAAATATGGATTTTGGAGAAGCAGGGGTTCTGGTGAAAAACTTTTTGCCTTGGTATCTACAGAGTGTAGCAGAAGGAGTAAAAGAAAATAAATGGGAGAACGCAGATTTGGCTTTAGACGGATTGAGAAAATATCAGATATCAATCGCTAAAGACTATATGCCCTCCGAAGGAAAGATTAAAGCTGAATTATTGTATAATAGATTATTGATTTTTAATAAACTTATCGGTTGGTATTTCACAATCGGATTGATACTGTTAGTATTGCTTTTAATCAAAGTATTCAGACCAAAGATGAATCTTAAATGGCCCATTAGAATAGGAATGGGATTGGTATTCTTGGGATTTATTGCCCATACTTTCGGATTGGGATTAAGATGGTATATCGCCGGTCATGCACCTTGGAGCAACGGGTATGAATCGATGGTTTATATAGCTTGGGCAATAGTATTGGCAGGGGTTTTATTGGCGAGAAAATCACCTATCACTTTGGCTGCAACCTCTGTTTTGGCAGGTTGGATATTGATTGTAGCTGTTATGAATTGGCTTGACCCACAGATTACCAATCTGGTTCCCGTATTAAAATCCTATTGGTTGATGATTCATGTATCAGTTATTACCGCAAGTTATGGATTTTTGTTTTTGGGAGCATTATTGGGGTTAATCAACTTGTTTTTGATTATTATCAGAGGCAATTCAAAACCCAATGACAATATTACATTTACATTAAAAGAGCTTACTGCGGTAAATGAATTTTCACTTACTATCGGATTATTTCTATTGAGTATAGGTACATTCTTGGGAGGTGTTTGGGCTAATGAATCTTGGGGTAGATATTGGGGTTGGGATGCTAAGGAAACATGGTCTTTGATTTCCATATTCATATATTCATTTGTGTTGCATATGCGAAAAATGAAAGGCTTACAATCACTGTTTGCTTATAATTTGGCATCAGTATTCGCTTCATTTTCTGTAATTATGACATACTTTGGCGTAAACTTCTACTTATCGGGACTTCATTCGTATGCGCAAGGAGATCCGGTACCAATTCCCATTTGGGTATATATTTCGGTTTTTGTTTTGGTATTGGTAGCGACAGTTGCTTACTATCGTCATGATGAGAAAGAGAGACTAAAATAAAAAAGAGTTTTATTAGTTTAATATACTAAGATTTGCAGTAGTCTGCTTTTGTATTTAAAATTTGTTGTGTTTTCTATCAGACACTACATATACAATTGTAACTTTTTTGAAATTTTAAACGTAATACCACCAAACAATTTTTACCAAATGAAAACCATTATGGGAAAAATAATACTTTTTACAATCATTTTCGCTTTTTCAATACCAAATCTAAATGCTCAACTATACGGTAAGATTACGGATGAAAATGGCAAACCACTTCCTTTTGCAGCGGTATATATCGACGGAACAACAACAGGCACATTTAGCAATGAAGAGGGAGAGTATTTATTGAAAATGAATCCCGGAAAAAACAAAGTCATATACAAATACATATCCTATCAAACAAAAGAGGTGATCGTAGATAACAAAGGGGAAAAAATCGAAAAAAACATATCCCTTAAACCAAATGAATTGATTTTAAATGCCGTTGTTATCCGTGCTGATGCCGAAGATCCGGCATATGCAATAGTAAGAAATGCCATAAAAGCAAAAAAATTATTTAAAGACAAGCCCAACAATTTTAAATCCAAAATTTATCAAAAATTTAAATTGGAGTTACTTGATGCTCCAAAAAGAATCATGGGAATTGAAATAGCTAAATCCGAAGAAGATAAGAAAGAAATGGAAGAGCTTTTGGATACAAATAGCAATATCCTTGTAGTAACTGAGACTGTCTCGGAGCTTTATAAAGCAAAAGGCGATAAATGGAAAGAAACAATTATCTCTTCAAGGATAAGCGGTGATAAAAACGGATATTCGGATATGTCGTCATTGTTTTCAAATATATCTTTTTACAATAATTACGTACCCGTTGGCAGAAAATTAATCTCCCCTATTGCATCCAATGCAATGCTGTTTTACAGATATAAGTTGTTGGGAACTTTTGTCGATAAAAACGGAAATACCATAAATAAGATACTTGTAATTCCAAAGAGGAAATACGATCCTGTCTTTAGAGGTGATATTTTTATTGTAGATAAAATATGGAATATATACGGATTGGACCTGGAATTGGATTCAAAAAATACAAATAATAGATTGCTTGATACAATCAGAATAAAGCAGAATTTCAGACAATTGACAGAGAGTAAAAAAGAGTGGGCATTGCTATCTCAATACGCTTCATTCAATATCGGATTTATGGGTTTTCAAGCGAAAGGATATCATTCAAAAAACTTCATCAATTACGATTTGAATCAAAAATTTCCAAAAGGTTTTTTTGATAAAGTAAAAATCAAAGTCGAAGATGATTCAAATAAAAGGGATAGTGTATATTGGAATAAAATTCGTCCGATACCATTGGGCTTAAAAGAGCAAAAAGGGTATCACAAGATGGACAGCATAGAAGCTGTCACATCATCAAAAGAGTATTTGGATTCAATGGACAGGATTGATAACAAATTCAAATTGAAAGATCTATTGACCGGATATACACACAATAATTCATTCAATTCGTCATCTTGGTTTATTAGCTCCCCAATAATTCATGCCGGTTTTAACCCTGTTCAAGGCTTAAATTCACAAATAGGTATTGGTTATAACAAAACAAAATCCAATAAGTACTATAGAATTAAGCTTATTGCAGAATACGGTTTTGCGGATAAGCAATTGCTACCGAGAATCAAATATGAGCAAATGCTTGACAATAAGTATGAGTTTAAATACACTCTAAAGGCAGGCAGAAAATATGAGCAACCTTCGGATAGGGTGTTGGTGAATAGAATGCTCAATACGGATGTTGTACTATTTGATGCAAAAAATTACCTGAAGTTATATGACAAAAAGTTTGTTAATATTGATATTTGGAGAAATTTTATACCGGGAATTAACACCGGCTTATTTGTTGAATATAATACAAGGAAAAAACTTATCAATCATACTAATTATTCATTTTCAAAAAAAGAGAATACGTTTGAGCCGAATATTTATGAAAAAGAGGATGAAATCAAATACCCTAATAAATTTTTAGTAAAATTCAAGATTTATTATAGACCCGGTGTGAAATATATCGAAAGGCCAAACAGTATGCAAGCGTTATATTCCCCATATCCAAAGGCATTTGTAGAGTACAACAAGGCAATTTCACTTGGAAATGATTTTGTCTCTTATGATTTGATAAAAACAGGAATTTTAGGCAGTTTATCCACCGGTTTGCTGGGTTATACCTCTTATTATTTTGAGTATGGAAAGTATTTGAGCAATGAAAAAGTAGATAGATTGGACGATTATTATTTTTCCGGAAATCAGATGATTTTCATGTTTCCAAAAGACTATACCAAATCATTTCATTTATTACCGTACTACACCGGGGCAGATTATAAGTCTTATTTTATATTTAAGATTCAACAAAAATTCAAGGGCTTACTGATAAGCAAAATACCCTTATTAAAAAGATTGAAAATGGAAGAAGTCGTAACTTTCAAATTGCTTCAAAAATACAAAGAAAGTACTTATTATGAGATAGGAGCCGGACTTGACAAGATATTAGGGTATTTTAGTATGAGATATTCATGGGCGTTTAGAGGAGGTGAATCATTTGATAATGGCATTAGAGTTTCTTTTTCAGTACCTTTTTCGATTAGTATAAATTGAGGATGAATTCAATTTCAATATGTACCTTTGTACCATTATACTGTATCATATAAAAAAATAATACCGATGAAATGCAAAATTTGTGGAAAAGAAAATCAAGCAGGTGCTGTTTTCATACATGCAGAAACTAAGATTTCGGACTATGTCTGCCTGTCTTGCCAATTGGAAAGTGAAATGGCCGGTGCGAAGGAACTAAAGGATATTGATGCCAATATCAAAATGATGGAGGGTGCTGTTGATAAATTTAAGACTATTGTCGAAGAAGTAGGATCTATGGAAGGGGAGTATCCTCCTGAGTTAATGGCATTTGCTCCCTTGTCTGTTTACAAAATAGCTGAGGAATTTTTGGCAACGCTCAAAATTCGTAGGATGGAGTTGCTTCTCAAAGAAGATAAAACTATTAGGCTCAAATACGAACTCCAACAAGCCATTGAGAAAGAGGACTTTGAAAAAGCTGCACAACTCAAGTCACAGCTAGCAGAGGAGGAATAGGATAGTTATATGGTAAAAATAATGCAGGCAAGCTGATTATAAATATTAAGTTGGTTAAAAAAAAATTTGTTAAAACTTATTTATCTAATATATCGAACGTATATTTGATGTTATTTTATGATTTAGAATATTTTAAATAAATACAATATATACATCAATATGTTCAGTGCCAATAAAAAACCTGATTTTGTTGCGAATAACAAAATTATATTTCTAAATAGAGGATTTGATATAAATATTAAAGGGAAAGCTGCCAAGGCGTATTTCGATGACATCGAGATAAAAAATTATGCGGTTCAACCCGGAAATTTTAGAGGTGTTGTTCCGATTCCAAAAGTAGTTGTTGAAGTAGGTGATAAAGTTAAAGCGGGAGATCTTTTATTTTACGACAAGAAGAAGACTGAATTGAAGTTTGTAGCTCCTGTAAGCGGTGAAGTAATCGCTATACGCAGGGGAGAAAGAAGATCAATAAAGCAAATTGTAATCGCAGCAGATAAGGATATCAATTATAGAAAATTTGAAACACCGGATTTAGGCACAGTTGATAGAGATTCACTTGTTGAATTTTTATTGGAGTCCGGTCTTTGGCCATTGATAAGACAACGACCATACGATTATGTTCCTGATAAGGATACTGTTCCTAAAAATATTTTTATTTCTACATTTGATACTGCACCTTTAGCAGCTGATATGGATTTTGTAGTAAAAGGTAGAGAAAAAGAGTTTCAAACCGGTCTTGATGTACTTAAAAAACTCACACCCGGAAAAGTATATTTGGGATTGAATGCAAATAAAGACAAAGCCCCT
The DNA here is from genome assembly GCA_027008645.1 of Saprospiraceae bacterium. Taxonomy (GTDB): domain Bacteria; phylum Bacteroidota; class Bacteroidia; order Chitinophagales; family Saprospiraceae; genus JADJGA01. Next base: position 38,108 of record JALVEE010000121.1, on the reverse strand, counting down.
TCCGATGCATTTACAAAGGCAGAAGGTGTAGAAAAAACATATTTCAAGGGACCTCATCCGTCAGGGAATGTAGGTGTACAGATTCATCATACCGCTCCGATAAAGGGAGAGGATAAAGTGTGGGTATTGGGAGTTCAGGAAGTAATAACATTTGGAAGTATGTTCCTAAACAATATCTACGATGCACAAAGGATAATTGCTATAACCGGTGACGAAGTTATTGACGCAAAATATCTAAAAACATATATGGGAGCCGATGTTTCCGATACGGTAAAAGTATGTATTAAAAATGTGAAATGTAGAGTTATATCAGGCAATGTATTGTCAGGTGAAACAAAAATGTTTGGAGAATATCTAAATGCTTTTGACAGCCAAGTTTCTATTATCAAAGAGGGAGATGATTATGTTCCTTTTGGGTGGTTGATTTCAAAGAAAAAAACACCAACATTTTGGAAAGCATTTATTGACCAATGGCTTGGAGGCAATAAAGAAATGGATGTAGATACCAATACAAATGGTCAAAAACGCGCTTTTGTAGCGACGGGTATATACGAAAAAGTATTACCGATGGATATTTATCCGGTACATTTGATGAAGTCAATACTCGCAGGGGATATTGAGCAAATGGAAGGTCTTGGTATAAATGAACTCGCTGAAGAAGATGTGGCATTGTGTGAATTTATTTGTCCGTCCAAACAAGAGTTTCAAGCGATATTGAGAGATGGGCATAGGATGATGATAGAGCAAGGATAGGTGTTCAAGGTTTAAAGTTCAAGGTTTAAGGTTTAAAGTTCAAGGTTCAAAGTTTAAAGATAAAAGTACAAATTATAAAGATAAAAGTAGAAAATGTTTAAGGTTCAAGGTTTAAGGTTTAAGGTTTAAGGTTCAAGGTTCAAAGTTTAAAGATAAAAGTACAAATTATAAAGATAAAAGTAGAAAATGTTTAAGGTTCAAGGTTTAAGGTTCAAGGTTTAAAGTTTGAAGATAAAAGATAAAAATATAAAGTTCAGGGTTTGAAAATAAAGCGTTTCATTTTTTTGCTTGCGGGTTGATTCTCCTTTAGGAGTCAGAGGCAAAGTGAGGAAAAAGAAAAAAAATGAAATACCCCAAAATGTTTAAGGTTTAAAGTTAGGATAAAAATTAAATATATAAATGAAAAGAATATTAAAATATTTTAAAAAAATCGAGCCGGATAAATTAAAAAAGCCGCTTCTATACTCTATGTGGGAGAGCTTTTTTACATTTTTCTTCGTGCCAAAAGATGTAACATCCGGAGTAGGTACTCATATAAAAGACAGGATGGACTTAAAGAGATTGATGACATTTGTCGTTATCGGTCTTATACCGGCATATATATTCGGTATATACAATATAGGGCATCAGCATTTTTTAGCCTTAGGACAATATACGGAGTTGTTTTCAGGCTGGAATCTCAAAATAGCACATGGACTCATCAAGCTATTGCCAATATTCGTTGTGACAATGGTAGTCGGTTTAGGATGGGAATTTGTTTTTGCTTCAAAAAAAGGTGAAGGTATTGAAGAGGGCTTTTTGGTTTCAGGAGCATTGATACCATTGATTATGCCACCTGATATTCCATTGTGGATTTTGGCTATCGCTATCACTTTTGCTGTTGTATTGGGTAAAGAGGTCTTTGGTGGTACGGGGATGAATATATGGAATGTTGCTTTATTAGCGAGGATTTTTGTATTTTTTGCATACCCTTTGGCTATATCCGGAGATGAAGTTTGGGTAAGTGGTTTTGATAAATTAGCTGCCGGAGTAAGTCCTGATTACGGTTGGTTTCACACAGGTTTTTTCAATACAATTTTTGATTGGTTAGGGCTTCCCCAATTCAATCCTCACTGGGCGATAGTTGACGGTTATACCGGAGCTACTCCATTGGCGATTGCAAAGGACGGAGGTTGGGATGCCGTGACACAGGTTTATTCTACCAAAGATATGCTTTGGGGCACGATACCGGGTTCAATTGGAGAGACTTCAAAACCTTTATTGCTCATAGGGGGATTGTTGATACTATTGACCGGGATAGCTGATTGGAGAATTACTTTCAGTGCTATATTGGGTATTGTTTTATCAGGATTCTTATTCAATTTGTGGGGAGCTACTCCATTGATGACTATTCCTTGGTATTATCATTTTTATATCGGTGGAGCTGTTTTGGCTATATTTTTTATGGCTACCGATCCGGTTACTGCATCGAGTACTTTCAGAGGTAAGTGGATATATGGATTTATGATTGGTGTAATAGGGATGTTAATCAGGGTAATCAATCCTGCGTATCCCGAAGGATGGATGCTAGCAATTCTATTTATGAATTCATTTGCACCATTAATCGATCATTTTATTATTTCAAAACACATCAAAAAACGTTTAAAAAGTGAATAGTTCAAAATACATAATAGGATTTACTGCATTGTTGACAGCTTTCGTTGCGTTGGTTCTGTCATTGATGTACACAGGTCTAAAAGATAAACACAAGCAAAATGAACTTCTCTTTGAGAAAAGAGCTGTTTTAGCTGCTATACAAGACAAGTTGGGTAAAGATGTGGCTTCACTTGACGATGCTGAAATAATGGATATTTTTACAAAAAATGTAAAGCAATCTGTTTTGGATACAAAAGGTAATATCGTGAGCGAAGAAGATATGATAAAAAACGGTTACAAAGGTGGGAAAGCTGAAAATATCGATATGAAAGTTGAGATGAGAAAACCCAAAGACAAGAGATTTTTGCCCCTATACACATTTAAGGATAAAAGCGGAAAAGATATTTACATCTTGAGGTTATTCGGTAAAGGTCTGTGGGATGAGATTAGCGGTTATCTAGCCCTTGATTCAGACAAAAATACTATAGTCGGAGCGAGTTTTGACCATAAAGGGGAAACACCCGGTATGGGAGCGGAAATGAAAGATAATCCCAAGTTTAGAGCGCAATTCAAAGGCAAAAAGATATTTGATAACTCAGGAAAATTGGTGTCAATCAATGTGCGCAAAGGAGGTGCTGTTGACAAAGAACACGATGTAGATGCTATATCCGGAGCGACATTGACATCTGACGGAATAACAGATATGCTTAAAACGAGCCTTGAAAATTATTATGAATTTTTGAAAAAAACTAAATAAAATATAAAAAATGGCTGAAGTAAAAGAAAGCAAAAAAGCATTGTTTCCTATGACTAAAAAGGAAAGGAAATTGCTTTTTGATCCATTAAATGACAATAATCCGGTTACGGTTCAGGTACTGGGAATATGTTCGGCACTCGCTGTGACTTCGATGTTGCTGCCCTCAATAGTGATGGCAATCGCGGTTACATTTGTGATAGCATTTTCAAATCTGACTATATCATTGTTGAGAAATTATATACCAAAGCAAGTCAGGATGATTGTACAATTGGTAGTAATCGCTTTTTTGGTGACAATAGTAGAATTGACATTAAAAGCTTACAGTTATCCTGTGTATAAGCAATTGTCAGTATTTATCGGATTGATTATAACCAACTGTATAGTGATGGGAAGATTGGAGGCATTTGCTATGGCAAATAAACCTTGGCAATCATTTCTTGACGGTATTGGGAATGGTTTGGGATATGGAATTATACTCATAATAATTTCATTTATTAGAGAATTATTTGGTAGGGGGACACTTCTCTCCGGGACTCCTTTGGAAATGAAGATAATAGGTGCCAGTTCGGATTTTTGGATTGATACTACTACAAATCCATATTTCGGTTGGTATGTCAATAACAATCTGATGGTTTTGCCTGCAGCGGCTCTATTTATAATGGGTTTGATTATTTGGTATCAAAGAAGCAAAAACTCAAAATTGGTCGATATTTCTTAGATAAAGTAAAAAAATATAAAGATGGAAGATTTTTTGAATATATTTATAAAGTCAGCATTTGTCGAGAACTTGGTTTTGTCATATTTTCTCGGTATGTGTTCGTATTTGGCTGTATCCAAATCCGTAAAAACAGCTATGGGATTGGGATTGGCAGTAATATTTGTGTTAGGAATTACAGTTCCGATAAACTGGTTGATTAATCACTATATTTTGTCTGAAGGCGGTTTATTGGGGATGGATTTGACCTTTTTGAGGTTTATATTATTTATTGCGGTTATTGCATCAATGGTGCAATTGGTTGAAATGGTTATCGAGAAAGTATCGCCGGCACTTTATAATTCCTTGGGTATATTTTTGCCGCTGATTACTGTGAATTGTGCGATTTTGGGAGCATCATTGTTTATGATTTCCAGAGAATACAATTTCTCTGAAAGTGTGGCATTTGGTTTAGGAGGCGGTTTTGGTTGGTTTCTTGCGATTATAGCCATAGCGGCGATTAGAGAAAAATTGAAGTATTCAAATATTCCTGCACCTCTTAGAGGATTGGGTATAGCATTTATCATAACAGGTTTAATGGGAATGGCATTTATGGGTCTTATGGGAATTGATCCTGCTATCTTTTTTAGTGGCAAATAAAAAATTAATATAATGGTATTAGCAATAGATTTTAATTTTATTATAACATCGGTAGTAGTATTTGTAGTCATTATTTTATTACTATCAATTATGCTTTTGTTTGCAAGAAAAAAACTTTTACCACAAGGTAAAGTTAAGTTGATAATCAATGGCAAAGTGGATGAAGCAAAGGAAGTAGATCCGGGCTCATCACTTTTAAGCACATTGGCTGATAATAATATATTTCTGCCCAGTGCTTGCGGTGGTGGTGGAACTTGTGCTATGTGCAAATGCAAAGTAGAAGAGGGGGGAGGAGATGTATTACCTACCGAAATGAACCATTTGAGTAGAAAAGAAGCTAATGAAGGAGTAAGATTAGCCTGCCAAGTTAAAGTGCGTGATGATATAAAAATAAGAATTCCTGAAGAAATTTTTGGAATTAAGAAAATGGAATGTGAGGTGATTTCAAACTACAATGTAGCTTCATTTATCAAGGAATTTGTAGTGAAATTACCTGAAGGCGAGCATTTGGATTTCAAAGCCGGCGGATATATCCAAATCGATGTACCTGCACCGCTTAAAGTAGAATTCAAAGATTTTGATATTACAGCACATCCAAAATATCACAAAGATCCTAACACTTTCAAAGGAGAATGGGATAAATTCAAGATGTGGGGCTTGAAAATGATAAATGAAGAACCACAATTCCGTGCCTACTCAATGGCAAGTCACCCGGCAGAAGGCGATATCATTATGCTTAATATACGTATAGCTGCTCCACCTTGGGATAGGGAGAAAAACAATTGGATGGATATCAATCCCGGAGTATGCTCTTCATATGTATTTGACCAAAAACCCGGAGATAAAGTTGTTATTTCAGGACCTTATGGAGAATTTTTTATCAATGAAAATTCCGATCGTGAAATGATTTATATTGGTGGGGGTGCCGGAATGGCTCCTTTGCGCTCACATATATTCCATATGTTCCATACTGAAAAACAGCGTAAACGCAAGGTGTCTTATTGGTATGGTGGACGTACAAGAAGAGAATTATTTTATATCGAAGAATTTAGGGAGATAGAAAAAGAATTTGACAATTTTAGATTTTTCGTAGCTCTTGATAATCCGTTGCCTGAAGATAATTGGAAAATAAAAGAAAATATCGATGCACCGGGAGATGGCTTCAAAGGATATATTATGAATGTACTTTATGAACAATACCTGAAAGATCATCCCGAACCGGAAGAATGCGAATACTACTACTGTGGACCTCCTGCAATGGCAGCTTCTATAATGAAGACTTTGGATGATTTGGGAGTGCCAAAAGAACAAATATACTTTGATGATTTCGGTTAAAAGCAAATGATGAAATATTTGCCATTATTGTTGTTATTACTGTTGTTTTCTTGCGGGAATAATCACGTGGTTTTCGTGGAAAAAGATTTGCCTGACAATAATATCTGGTTATATGCAGATTTCTTTAATGCGAGTTTCGATGTAGAACGAAATGTGCCATATGATATTTATTTCGGATTGGAACACACCGGTGATTATCCCTATGAAAATATCTATTTGCGGATTACAGATGATTTTAAGGAGAAAAAAGATACAGATATAGTCAGTATCAATTTGTCAAACCCTTACGGTATTTGGTACGGTAAGAAAAGCGGTGATATTTATTCCTTTAATACACTGTTAAGGAAGTCTTTTAAGTTTGATAAACCGGGAAAACATTCGATAAAAATCGAACAATTTACCAGAAAAGATTCTCTTGAAGGGGTAAAGGCAATCAAATTTTATATAGATTCGGCGGGAGAATAGGCACTGCCCTTCTCAGCAACATTTTTTGTAAAAAAGCGATAAAATGAAATAACATGCTGACAATGAATAATATCGTATAGTTGAAGTAAAGATGATAATTTGAATAAATCTGTGAAAATCAGTTCAATCAGTGTCATCCGTGTTCTGTTTTTATAATGCTTTGGATATTGAGATTACTCATTTTCTATAAAATTTAAAATTCGTTTTTCTAACCAATGATTTTTCTCGGGCTTAAAAGACACATTGAACCCAACATGTCCTCCATATTTTGGAACTTCCAATATAAGAAATCTATTATTTTTAGCTTCTGCAAATGGATAGCAATTTTCTCCCAGAAAAGTATCATCGGCTGCATTGAGCAATAAAGCCGGTATTTTTATATGTTCCAAAAACTGTTTACTGGAGTTCTTTTTCCAATAATCTTTGGCATCTTTAAATCCATGGGCAACCGAAGTGTAAATATTGTCAAATTCATTAAAATTTTTAATCCTGTTTATTTCCTCTAAGCTAATATCAACTCCGAATTTTTTTACCCTCGATCTCAACTTTTCTTTCATCTCTTTCATAAACATATAATTGTAGATATAGTTTTTCTTTTTCGCCAATTCAACAGCAGCACTCTTCAAATCTACCGGAACGGATATTCCAATCGATTTCCTAATTTTATTATTCAAAACCCCACTATTTTCGCCGGTATATTTCAAAACAATATTGCCTCCAAGACTATATCCCAATAAATAAATATCTTCATATTGTCCGGATATTTCATCGATGATAAGGCTCAAATCATCGGTTTTACCACTGTGATATGAGCTGTAAAGAGAGTTTGGTTCACCACTACATCCTCTCATATTCATAGCGCAAACATCATATCCACTTCTATTGAAGTATTTGGTATTTGATAAAACATATTTGGACTTCGAACTTCCTTCCAAACCGTGAACGATGATAATAATTATATTGGAATTTACTTTTGAGAAATCCAAGTCCAAAAAATCATTATCAGGAGTTATCAATCTTTTTCTGCTAAATTCTACAACAGGATTGGTAAATGCCTTGCGATATATAGTATTGAAATGAGCATTTCTGAAAGGTAAAACCGGATTGTATTCCATAATACTAATAATTATAATTTTACTCCTTCTTCAGCTTTTCTAAAATTAGTGACCAATAATAGTACCAATCCCAGTACAAAAAAGAAAGCCAGAGACAAAACACTTTTTCGCAAATCTCCGGTGATCTCATTGACTATACCAAAAGCAAAAGTACCGACTACTATGGATATTTTGAATACTATATCATAGAAGCTAAAATAGGAAGTCAAATCATTCTTTTGTGATTCTACAATTTTAGAATAAGCTGATCTCGATTGGGATTGAATTCCTCCCAATACCATTCCAACCATTCCTGCAAGTATGTAGAACTGCAATTTGCTCTGTACCATATATGCAACAATCGCGATGATTGCCCAAATAATAACCTGAATTATCAAAGACAGTTTATTGCCAAGTTTCTTTGAAAAAATTGCAAATAAATAAGCACCGATTATTGCTACTAATTGTAGTATCAGTATTACGATTATCAATTCATCGGTTGAGAACATCAATTCCTGTTTAGCAAAGATGGATGCCAAGTAAACCACTGTCTGAACCCCTGCACTATAAAAGAAAAATGCAGCCAAAAACAATAGAAGATGCGGATTTGATCTTACTTTTGTGAATACTTTTTTTATTTCTTCGATTCCTTTCGAAATTACCTTGCCGCTAAATCCCGTTCTTTTATCCTTAGGTAATCTTCTGAAGGTGATTTGTGCAAACCCAATCCACCAAATTCCTACCAATGCAAATCCAAGTCTATAGGGTATGGTTGTGCCTTCGGGTATTCCAAAAATCAGGGGTTTTAACGACATAAATAGTATAAATACCAATAAAAGAACGCTTCCTATATATCCAAAAGCAAAGCCTCTTGCACTCACTTCATCATATTTGTCTTCAGTAGCTATTTCGGGTAAATACGCATTGTAAAAGACTATTCCTCCTGATGCTCCAATTGTCGCAAGCATAAATGCAGATATACCAATCCATACATCAGAGTCACCTGAGAAAAAAGATAATGCTATACACGAAATAGATCCTAAATAAGTAAAAAGCTTCAAAAAGAACATTCTTTTTCCACTATAATCAGAGATTCCGGATAATATTGGTGATAAAATCACTATTACAAGATATGACAGTGACACCGCATACGAAAACACGGAACTATTGGTCAACTCCATTCCGAAAATACTTATTTTACTGCTGGTTTGGGCTAAAAAATATGCCGGAAAAATAGCTGTGGATATCACCAAAAAATATGCGGAATTAGCCCAGTCATACAATGCCCAGCCGTTTATAGTTTTTTTATCATTAAGTACCATTAGTCGATTTTTCTTCAAATAAAACTGTTAAATAGTCTGCAAAATAAATATTTTTTATTTATAAATATTCTTTTCTGGATGATTATTGATATCTTGCTGTCAAAACAATTAAATTTTAGATTAAATAGCAGATGAATATTATAATATTGTCAAGGGGCGCTGCGCTATATAGCACTCAAAGTTTGTACAGAGCAGCTGTGATGAGAGGTCATTTTGTTCAAATAATTGATCATATGTACTGTGACCTTTTAATAAAGGATGGAAAATCAAAAGTCTTTTACAATGGTTACGAACTTCAAGGTATTCACGCCATAATACCCAGAATTGGAGCAACTGCTACAGAATACGGCTCTTATGTAATCAGACATTTTGAAAATATGGGAGTTTATAGTGTGTTGAGACCTGATAGCTTGCAGAAAGCAAGAAATAAATTTACCTGTTTACAGATTTTGGCAAAAAACGGTATTCCTATTCCAAATACAGCTACTACAAACTACACGGAAGATTTGGATATTTTCCTTGAATTATTTCAAGAGCACCCTGTGATAATAAAGTTATTGAGCAGTACTCATGGTGAAGGAGTAATCAAGTCCGATACTCCAAAAGTTAGCGCAACATTGTTGGAAGCATTTCTCAATCTTAAACATAAGGTATTGGTCCAAGAGTTTATTAAAGAGTCCTCGGGAACCGATATCAGAGCTTTTGTGGTAGGAGGAAAAGTAGTGGCAGCTATGGAGCGAAGAGCTGTCGAAGGAGAGTTTAGATCCAATTTGCACAGGGGAGGAAGTTCAGAGAGTATAAGATTGACTAATGAAGAGGTGTCGATTGCAAAAAAATCTGCCAGAATACTGGGACTTCAAGTTGCGGGTGTCGATATTCTCAGGTCAAATAAAGGCTCTGTGGTGATAGAAGTAAATGCATCTCCCGGACTTGAAGGAATAGAAACCACAACAAACGTCAATATCGCACGTTCAATTATTTCATTGGTAGAAAGAGACTCAAAGTTTAGATTATGATGGAGATTAACGGAAATGAAATTCGACCGGGAGAAAATAAAAAAATAAAAATCAGGGTTGGAAAATTACCTTCGGGTACTCATATCAATATTTTTGCCAACGTTTATAGAGCTAAGAAAAAGGGTAAAACCATACTCATATTGGGTGGAATACACGGTGATGAAATCAATGGGGTAGAGATAATCCGTAGATCAATAGAACAAGAGTATTACGAAGATTTAAAATCAGGAACCGTTATTGCTATTCCACTTCTGAATGTTTACGGATTTATCAATTTCAGTAGGGAAGTGCCGGATGGTAAAGACGTAAACAGGAGTTTCCCAGGAGTAAATACCGGGTCTTTAGCATCAAGAGTTGCAAGAAAATTGACAAAATTCATTTTGCCTTACGTTGATTTCGGGATAGATTTTCATACAGGAGGTGATTCAAGATACAATTATCCCCAGATAAGATATTCCAAAGGAGTTAGAGAATCAAAGACATTGGCAGAAGTATTCAATGCACCTTTTATGATTGAAAAGCCGATGATAAAAAAATCACTTCGTAAAGCTGCTCACGATATGGGAGTTCCTATCATTGTTTATGAAGGTGGAGAATCAAAAAGACTTGATGATTTTGCAATAGAGAAGGGACTTGCCGGAATAAAAAACATCCTGCTCCATTTTGATATGATTGAACCGGAAAAAACACAAGATACAAACCCTGCGATTAAAATAAATAAAACGTCTTGGATTAGAGCTAGAGAATCCGGCTTGTTCAGGAGTTTGAAAAAATCCGGGTATCAAGTGGACAATAAGGAATTGATAGGAATGATAAAAGATATTATGGGTGAACAATCAAAAAATATCCACTCAAATAGAAATGCTTATATTCTTGGACACAATAACGCGCCGATAGTAAATATGGGTGATGCTCTATTTAACCTTGGTTGGTATGAAGAAAAATAATGTCTTTATTCCTCTCTAATAAATGCCGATATTTGTCCTGCTTTTCTGGCGGGTAACAGTGAAATCAAAAAACCAATCAGCAAGACTGTTATAGAGACAATGATGAAATCTACAAAACGCAATTGCACGGGATAGGCATCGATAATTGTTGCTCCCTCCGGGATACCTATCAGATCAAAATTCTTTTGTGCAAAATAAAATATCAAGGCGATAATAAAACCTATAATAAGTCCAAAACCGGAGATAAGCATCCCTACATACAAAAATATCTGCTTGATCATACTCTTATTTGCCCCCATTGATTGCAACATTGCAATATCCTTTTTCTTATCCAATACTATCATCCAAAGGCTACCAATCAGATTGATTGCAATCAAAAATAATGATAATGAAACGATAACATAAGCTATCCATTTCTCCATATTCATTATTTTCATCAATTCCGAATCTTGCTCTTTACGGTTTTTAATATAATAAGCATCTCCCAATGATTTTTTCAATTTTTCTTGAACCAAATCCACATCTCCCTTGGTTTTTATCTCAATTGCAGAATATTTATCGGCATTTTTTCCCTTGGTATTTCCTATTAAGTATTGAGCCAAATCCAGAGATATTAGCACATATTCCAAATCCGATTGGCTGAGAATAGCAAATTTGCCCGAAGGGAAAACTTCTCCTCTTTTAGAACCGGTTGTCTTTTTGTTCAGAACATTGATACTGATTGGAGTGATTTTGTCAGATACATTGACTCCCATTTTGCCGGCAAGTCCATTACCGATAACACCATAATTCATACCCTGTTTTTCCAACAAATACTCTCCGGCAACTATGGCTGTGTCTATATTATTGACGATATTGAATTTATCATCAACTCCTTTGATCAGCCCAAAGGATTGACTATTGCCATAGATAAAATAAGCGACCTCTTCTACCGTCAAGGAGTAATCTGATATCTCATCAATACCATTTAGTTTCTTGAGAATATTGCTGTCGATTTTAAAAAATTTACCTTTTTTGGGAGTGATTTTTATCTCGGGGTTAAATGCATTGAAATGGTCGCCAATAAGTTCCTCAAACCCGTTAAAAACCGATAAAATCAATACCAATGCAGCTGCACCAATAGAAATACCAAATACAGAAATACCTGTAATTATATTTATAGCATTTATCGTCTTTTTTCCAAATAAATATCGCCGGGCTATGTCAAAAGCAAGTTTCATCAGCGCAAACTTAGTCAAAAAGATTGAGGTGAAGAAAAATTATAGGGGGAAGTAGCAACCCCCGATGAAATACTACGTTGATTACGCCTGTAAGCCGGCAAAATTCAAGACTAATTTTATTTATACGGTTTAGGAATACAATTCCTATTTAGTATAAAGATTTAACTTGTTTCCAATATTTTGGATAGATTTAATTTTGATGAATTTACGATGATTTTATTATCTGTCAATGCCATCTCATTTTCGCCATTATATATTATATAGGCTTTTGATTTATTCTTTGAAAATTTTTGCCATTTATCGATATTTCTCCACCAATAATTATTGAATGTCATACCGGATTTAATTTCAACAGGTATTAATTCATTTGCACTCTCAATGATTAAATCTATTTCAATGCCGTCATTACTTCTCCAAAAATATAAATTTACCGGTTTCAACCTAAAAGAGTTTTGTTTAACAAAATCCATTATGATGTAGTTTTCAAAAAGCTCTCCTTTTAAAGGGTGGGATTCAAGGTGATTGATGTTTTGTATTCCAAGCAAATTTGAAGCGATTCCGGTATCAGTAAAATAAAGTTTAGGTTTTTTTATTATCCTTTTACCATAATTATTGTAAAAGGGAGGTAAAAAATATACAATTCCGGATATTTGCAAAAAAGAAATCCAAGAACTTATGGTTTTAGCATCTACTCCCAATTCATTTCCGGCTTTATTGCTATTCCATTCTTGACCTATACGGGTAGCAGCCAATTTTACAAATTGTTGAAAGCCACCCCACTTCCTAATATTCACCAATTGCCTAATATCTTTTTCTATCACGCTTTGAATATATGACGGATAGTAATATTCAGGATTGATATTTTGACTCCAAATCTCAGGATAAGCTCCTTTAAATATCAATTCCCAAAAGTCATTGTATAATAGTTCGTTTGATTGTATCTCCTGAAAACTTAATGGAAACATATTTAGATAAGCTAATCGCCCGGCTAAACTTTGACTGATTTTTTCGTTAAGCAAAAAATTGCTGCTACCGGTTAATATATACTTACCTCTTTCTTGTTCTTCATCCAAAATCTGTTGCAAATAATTGAATAATTCGGGTGCTTTTTGAATTTCATCTAAAATGCACCCTGTTTTTTTATATTTTTTCAAGAATCCTCTTGGATCGGAATATGATAAATTAAGAGTATCAATATTTTCAAAATTAACATAAGGTTTATCGGGAAATAGGTATTTGCACAAGGTAGTTTTGCCGGATTGTCTTGAACCGGTAATTGCTACTGCTCTAAATTGATGAGAGTATTCGATTATTTTATTACCTATTAATCTATTTATCATACTTTTTATGACAAAGATAATACATTATAGGAATTATATTCCTAAAATGTAAAAAAATATACAATGCAGCTTATTAAAACTTATAACATTTGATTTTTCTATTCAAATTAGGGTGACTTCTTCTCTTTTTTCCAAGAGAAAATGGATTGAATTTCAATCCTACATATAAATCGGAACCCGTAAACCGAGATTGATTTGAAAATACACTCAATAAATTGTCAGAACCAATGGTCAGATATGCCAGTCTAACAGAAGCCCCCAATCTTAAATTCTTCCAATCATAGACTATTAGGGATGTTGATGCGGAAAACCACCTATGTTCAAATCTTGGTGATAAAGCAAAAAGATTTCTTCTTGTAACTGAATGCCCCTTGGGTTTTATCCTTTGTATAAGCGTTCCGTTTATATAAAACAATTTTGAAATTGAATAATCAAATTGAATACTCAAAGCCATTGGTAACCACATTACAAAAGAGTTAGCAGATAAAGATTTATTGGGGTCATTATAGATTTGGCGACTTAAAATCTCACTTACCGAATCCAATTGTGATAATTGCCTGATTTCTTTAAATGCATTTATACTAATAGCGACCGTTGTATCGACACTTATCGAATATCTAAATGAATTTTTATTAAAATTAATCAAACCTATATCCAATATAGAAAGCCCCAGTCTGGCTTTATAATCCTTAATATTTTCACCAAAAACAAGGGTAATGCCTAAATCAGCTGAGATGCCCGTGCCATTGTGTTTAAATTTAAAACTTTGGGATTTAAAATTTGAATTTGTATAAGCATACCGGAAATCAAGCCTGTCAAGTGCAGCTATTGAATCATTTGGCATTTGTTGGAACTGAAATGTGTGTTTATTTTCAAAAAACATTGCCTCATTCCCTCTCAAATATTTTATCGTCGCTCCAATAATGGTATTATGAGTGAGCCCCTTGATATTATTTGTATAGTTTATGCCGTATTCGTGCCAAGATATAAAACCGGAATTGAATGAAGAAATAGGAAATGACTGAAAGAAAGCTTTGTTATAATAATCATAATATCCCAATTCCTTTGGTATTTTAGGCACTCCTCCCAACATCCTGAATCTTGATACAAAACCTATAGAGCTATTCTTATTTATCTTAAGCGAAACAGATGGACCTGTTATATTTCCTGATAGAAAAATATAACTCGGTTTTTTTCTGTCATAAAAATCTAATAATACTGTATTAGGAAGATATGAAGTTTTTCCATATTTTGTTGAATCCAATTCTATAATAGGATTTTTTTTATTTTTATATAATTTGATAGTATTGGTATTTCTAAAGAAACCATAATTATTTTCAAAGAAAAGTCCGGCTGAAACAATATTTACATCCCATTTATGAGGACTAAGAAAAGAGTTTGCCGGATTTATAGCAATAGCATTTATTCCACTGTGATTTTCCAGATGTAATGAAAGCTGTTCTTGCCCTTTTGATAGATTAGAATAAGTGAATAATAATAAAATTAAAAAAAATCTGATCATCACATCTTAGTTTGACTATTGAGTATCTTTAGTAGTACACTCATTATGCTTTAAACTTGTAAATTTTTATTCTTGTTATAACAATGAAGATACAAAAATAGTTGTAAAGGCTGCAAAGATTTTGAATAAGTATTTCTTGCGCTTTCCTTTACTTTTGGTTTTCTGAATTCTCACTACGAAAACCAATGAGAATAATGCGGGTTAAGATTCGATGAAACCGGGAAACTGGTTTGTTTCTCATTATCATATTGAAAATTATATTATTGATACAATATTTTATAATTATCTGAAAAAAGGATTAAACGAATTAAAAATTCATCCCATTACTTTAGCACTGTTTTTGGAAAGAACAGAAATTGATATATACGAATTTTTGATGACTTACTACTCCTCTCTCCCCTTCTTTGGTAATCTTTTTGCCTTTTTCAGTTGCTCGTTTATCAACCATTCAAGTTGCCCATTGACACTGCGAAATTCATCGTTTGCCCAACGAACCAAAGCTGCATATGTAGCCTCGTCAATCCTCAATACGAAACTTTTCTTTTTAGACATATTTTAGATTTAGCATCTTATTCATCGAATATTCGAATGCAGATTCCTTATTGGTTTCTATAAAAATCTTTCTTCCATCGGTTAAATACACTACAAAATTGGGGTATTTTATTATATAACTCTCCATCATCTTTGTTCTTCTGTGCTTCTTTGTAGCCACAACTCCCTTTCCTCTTAATAACTTCAGATATTCTTTTTTAGTTATTTTTGAAAACGATTTTATAGAGTCTTTATTTATTGAAGCGGTATAAAATCTATCGTGTTTTAATGTCAATTTATTGTGATCGATTGTGATAGAATACCCTCTGGATAAAACTACAATTAGAATAATTGCTGAAAACATAATCAATACGACAGAAACCCCGATTATATCATCCAATCGAAAGCTGTTATTAGGTATTTTTCCTATAGTATATTGATAGAATAATATTGAGAAAAATACAAAATCTATCAACAAAACTCCGGAAATAACCCATTGTTTAGTTGATAGATTTACATTAACTTTTTCCTTATGTAGTATATCATTTTCCATTTTTTTAATATATGCTTCCTGTATTAACAATTGGCATTACATCTTTGTCTGAAGTCAAAACCACCATAAGATTGCTTACCATCTGTGCTTTTCTTTCTTCATCGAGATGTACGATATCTTTTTTACTCAAATCTTCAAGTGCCATTTCGACCATACTGACAGCACCTTCTACAATTTTGGTTCTTGCGGCAATTATCGCTACTGCCTGTTGTCTTTTAAGCATTGCACTTGCTATTTCCGTAGCGTAAGCAAGATAGTTAATTCTCGCTTCGAGTATTTCAATACCTGCTATTTCCAACCTCTCCGACACTTCAGATTCCAATTGTTTGTTTACCTCTTCGCCTCCTTCCCTAAGTGTTAATTTGGCATTTTCGTCTTCCAAATTATCGTAAGGATAAAGCCCTGCAAGTTTTCTGATGGCTGCTTCTGTCTGTATTCTGACGAAGTGCTCATAATCATCTACTTCAAATGCAGCTTTAAAAGTATCTTTTACTCTCCAAACCACAACTGCTCCAATCAAAACCGGATTACCTATTTTATCATTAACCTTTAGTGGCTCACTATTGAAATTCCTAGCTCGTAATGACAATTTTTTCTTTGCCATAAAGGGGTTTACCCACAAAAACCCATTCTTTTTTAGAGTTCCCTTGTACGCACCGAACAGTATGGTCACAATGGATTCATTTGGGTTCACTATAGAAAATCCCGGAAGAATAAAAAATGCAATTACAAATAGTGGCACAAAAATAAGTACCATTTTTAGAGTAATAAAATAAATTCCTAAACCGATTAGGATAAAAAATACCAAAAGCATTAAATAGCCATTAATTCCATTTGAGATGTGTTCTTTTTTCATAGTTGTTTTTTTTAATAATAATATCAAAATGATATCACAAAGATATTATATTAAATAATAGAAATCAAGTAGGATTGACAAAAAACTTAAATAAATAGACAAAATCTCCTTTTATTTCTATTAATAGCGATATTTTTACAAAATGAAACTAAATATTTTACTAATTGTCTTGTTTGTTATTCAAGCCGTACACGGACAAATTCCAAAAAAATATATTTGCAATAAAGCAAATTCTGCTATCAATATTGATGGTAATTTAGATGAATCTGCCTGGAAAATTGCAGAATGGTCAACTGATTTTGTGGATATTTTGGGTGAACGAGGGGAGAAGCCAAAGCAAAAAACAAAGATTAAAATGCTTTGGGATGATAATTATCTCTATATCGCAGCGGTATTGGAAGAGAATCATATTTGGGCTACATTAAAAAACAGAGATGATATTATTTATCGAGACAATGACTTCGAGGTTTTTATAGATCATGATGGTGATGGGAAAATGTATTATGAAGTTGAGGTAAATGCACTTAATACCATTATGGATTTGTTTATGAATAAACCATACCAATTGGGCGGAAAAAGTGATTTGACATTGGATATTGAAGATATGAAAACTGGCGTCAAAATAAACGGTACTTTGAATAATCCGGTTGATATTGATACCTCTTGGGTGGTCGAAATAGCTATTCCGTTTTCTGAAATTTATAAGAATAAGGAAAACAAAATCAAACCCGCAATAAATGATTTTTGGCGTATCAATTTTTCACGAGTTGAGTGGGATACGAAGGTTGAACAAGGAAAGTATGTGAAACTTGATAAACCCGAACACAATTGCGTATGGTCTCCCCAATATATTATCGATATGCACATACCTGAAAAGTGGGGATATGTGTATTTTATCGATAAAACACAAGCAAAACAGGACAAATCTTTTTGGATTTGGTTAAATCTAAGAAATGATTATTCTGATGATAATATCGATAAAGCATTAGATAAAATATATAATACCGGTATTCGTAATATAATGGTTAATGTCAGTACGGATAAACTCAAAAAAGTGGTAACTAAAGCTAAAAAATACAATATAAATGTTTACGCTTGGTTTATCACGATGAATAGGAGGGATCTTGCAAAAAAACACCCGGAATGGCTAAGTGTAAATCGTGAAAACAAATCGCTGAAAGAGAAAAAAGCCTATGTAAATGACTACAAATTTTTATGTCCTGCTATTCCTAAAGTGAGAAATGCACTTAAGGAGAAAATCGAAGAACTGTGTAAAATACCCGGTTTGAAAGGAATTCATCTTGATTATATCCGTTATGTTGATGCTATTCTTCCGGTTGGGCTTTGGTCAAAATACGGCATCGTTCAAGACAAGGTTTATCCGCAATTTGATTATGGTTATCATCCCTATATGCGAAATAAGTATAAAAACAAAACGGGGGTTGATCCTTTGCATATTAAGAATCCCACATCAGATAGTACCTGGTCTCAATTTCGTTTAAATCAAGTTACTGAATTTATTCTTCAGATTGACAGTTTGACTCAAGCATATGATAAGCTATTAACAGCAGCGGTATTTCCAACACCTGAAATGTCGAGAGAAATGGTTTATCAGGATTGGGGTAAATGGCCACTTGATTTAGCTTTCCCGATGCTATATCACAATTTTTATAATAAAGATATAGAATGGATAGGCCGGATGGTAACTGAAGATGTCAAAACATCTTTTCCTAGTACAAAGATTATTGCCGGAATATTTGCCCCGGATCTTAAAAATCCCGGTGAAATAACCAAAGCAGTCAATGTTTCGCTACAAAACGGAGTTTCAGGAGTAAGTGTTTTTGGATTAAACCCACTTAAAGATGACAATAGATGGGAGGAATTGAAAATGACTATTAAAGGAATAAAACTGAGATAATAGCGTTAGATTGACATTGTTTGTATTCTATAATTGCCATTTTAAGCCAAATCTCAAAATAAAAATATATTCAAATGGAAAGATTATTTGTTTTTGTGACCATAGGACTTCTTTTTTTTAGCTCGTGTAATACCGATAAATGTGCTCGTTGGATTTAAGGATTACTCCAGCAATAAAACTTATGTTTTTGACAGAATAATCAAGTGATGAAATAATTGTTAAACAAAAAAAACAGGTGCATTTCATTTTTTCGCGTTATTACAAGAAATTTTGTTGATGTGGGTAACATAGCGTACCTACGGCACGCATTTTAGTTGGTTAATAGCCTTTTTACCCATATTTTGTGCCTAACGGCACATTGAGGTAGTTATATAGAAGTAAAACGAATTAATTTCATAAGCGGGGTGGTCTGTGCAAATAAAAAGATTAACCTTATATGCGAAAAAATGAAATATTTAAAATGAAAACAAAAAATAAAATAGTGATAATCGGAGGTGGGGTAGCAGCTATGATGCTGGCTGCGGAATTGGATAGTGATTTATTTGATATCAATATTTATGAAAAGGGCATAGGGCTTGGTAGAAAATTTTTAGTGGCAGGGAAAGGCGGATTTAACTTGACACATTCCGAACCAAAGGAAACTTTTATTGGCAGGTATGAGCCATCATCGTTTTTAAAGCCCTTTATTGAGCAATTTAATAATAATGACCTGCGAAAATGGTTGGAAAATGCAGGTATTCCCACAATGATTGGAAGCAGCAAAAAAATATATCCTGTAAAGGGGATTAAACCGGTTGAGGTATTGAATGCAATCAAAGGCAAATTGAGAGATAATAATGTGAAACTACACTATAATCACGAATTTATCGATATTTCAAGCAGTGGAAAACCGGTTTTTAAGCATGGTGATTTGCGTACTGTTATAACAGCTGATATTGTGGTTTTTGCCTTGGGAGGAGCTAGTTGGAAAGTTACAGGTTCGGATGGCAAATGGATAGATATTCTTGCTAAGGCAGGCGTAGAAACCATAGGATTTGAACCGTCAAATTGTGCATTTAAAGTAGATTGGTCTGAATCTTTTTTAAGCAAAAACGAAGGAAAGCCTTTGAAAAATATAACTACTTATAAAAAGGGAAAAACTGTTAAGGGGGAATTGATGATTACCGGATTTGGTTTGGAGGGAGGTGCTATTTATGCTATGAGCGGTTTATTGCGAAAGGAATTGAATGAAAAAGGAAAAACAGATATACTTATCGATTTGAAACCCAATCTAAGGTCTAAAGAGATAGAAAATAAATTTAAAATATTAAGTGGCGCTAAATCAATTACTAATATTCTAAAACAATATATAAAACTTGATAAAACAAAAATAGATTTAATAAAAAATTATACTACTAAAGAAGAATTTAAAGATATAAAAAAACTTTCTTCGGTTATTAAAAATCTAAAAGTAAATATAAGTGGAATAGCTGAAATTGACGAGGCGATTTCAACTGTTGGCGGGATTAGCCTGAATGCAGTTGACCAAAATATGAAGATAAAATCTCTGCCATATCATTATGCGATTGGAGAAATGCTGAATTGGGATGCACCCACCGGTGGCTATCTACTGCAAGCATCTTTCAGTATGGGATATTCATTGGCATCTCATTTAAACCAAAAGTTTGGTTAATGGATTATCTTCTTATAACTTAACAAGTTTGAAAACCTTTTTGAAGTTACTATTTTTTATTTTTACAAAATATATCCCTGAATCCAAATCAGGCAAATAAAGTTTAGTTGTGTTATTGCCTGCAGGAATAGTGGAATTAAATACAGTTTCACCCTTTAAGTTAAAAATTTGAATTGTGCTTTTATCATTTTTAAAAGAACTGTTTACAATGATAAAATCATCAAAAGGATTTGGTGAAATCACAACAGTATTTTCAATTTCAAATTCTACTTTTTCTACATTGGAATAACTGAAATTACCATCCAAATCAACTTGCTTTAATCTATAATAGTTAATCCCAATCACAGGATTGAAGTCAGTGTATTTATAATCTTTTTGGGATTTGCTGTCGATAGCTCCATCTATTTTTACCAATTCTTCAAACTCCAATCCATCTGTTGATTTTTCAATCAAAAAATAATCATTATTTAGTTCTGTTCCTGTTGACCATGAGAGCAAAACATTAGATTTTGATTTTTTTGCGGCAAAAGCCAATAATTTGATGGGTAATCCTTTGAAACTAAAGCCGGAAGCACTCCCTTCAGGATCATAGTAATCTATTGTAATAAATTTTGCATAATTCCAATTATCATTACATCCCCATTGACATATGTCATATCCATTACCATCCTTGATACCAACTCCGATAAACCCTTCTGTATTCCCATCACCCCAGTCATTGTTAAAATCGTGAAATACGGCATGCCTGTGTCCCCAACTTGAACCTGCATCCTTATAAATAAAGGCATAAATTCTTTCGGGAACAAAATCAGCCAATGAACTACCACTAGTCACACGGACACCTATATTTTCGCTTCTCCAATCATAGTTGTTTTTTAGTGGAGGATTTTGATTCATCCTTTCATATGGACTTGACCCTGACAGGCTAGTACTGCAGTTTGAACATAATTTATAATTGCTATCTGAGCCAAGAGCAGGATCTCCGCCGTGACTGAATACGTCATTAGCTATCTGCCAATTAGAGTGATTTTGGGCAACATCATCCAAATTACTTTCGACATCATACAATGGCAGTTTACCTCTCGCTACCCTCTCAGAGTTGTGAATGTACAAGGCGGTAGATTCTTCATTCATACCTCCCCAACCCACACTTGGTTCAACCATATCACCAAGACAGTTTGGAGTCAAACCAAGATTTGTTTCCTCCCACCTTCTGGCATCATTATAATTCTCTTCAATGGTTTTGGTAAAATCCCAATCCGGTGCATTACTGCTTGGATCACCATCAAAACATTGAGCAAAAAGGTTTGAATCAGGAATTAAAATACCTAAAGTCACTATGAAAAAAGTTATGTATTTAATCATTTTAACGTATTTTTTGATGAATAGTGTTTGTATAAAAATATCTCAAATTCAGAATTTATTCTTGTTATTAAATTTCGATTTTTATCAAGTGTATGATACAAAGGTATTAAATAATTGTATAATATCAAAATTAGATTAGTAATTATCAATATTTAAAAAATTTATATTTTCATATAGAAGCAGATAAAATATTTAACCCGGATTATACATGCTTTTAGTTTTATGTAGATATAATATCAAATTGTCATCAAATTTAAGAATATAAAATGTTTCTTTTTAGCTTGTTCGGCTTCATAAAATAATTCCGTAGGGTTAAAATACTTATTGTCAAAACATATTTCAAGCTTATTTCACAAGATTATAAATTATAAAATAATAATCTCTGAATCTTTATGACTATGATTATATTTTTCATACTTTCGCTGCATAAATATCTCAAATATGAAAGCAACAAAATTCTTTAATTTTGATAATACAGAAGTAGCATTTTCATATCTCTCAGATAAAGAACTGCAAAATGCATACCAAATTTTCAAAGCTATGAGTTATGCTTCACTGGTTAGCATAGGTTCTAAGGCAACACTGTTAGCACTAAAATTGCATTTACCTATAAAATCCATACTAAAAAATACGGTTTATAAGCATTTTTGTGGTGGGGAAACAATCCCGGAAGTCAAGAGCGTTGTTGAAAAATTAAGCACATATGGTATCAATGTTATATTAAACTATGGAGTTGAGGGTAAACATACGGAAGAAGAATTTGAGAAAACAGCAAAATCCCTACATAAAACATTGGAATACGCCGTACAAAACGATAATATCAATACGATTAGCTGTAAACCTTCGGGATTAATCGAACATGATTTACTACAAAAACTCACATCGGGGCAAGAGTTGAGCGATGCGGAAAATATAAGATTTGAGAAAGGAAAATCAAGACTTAGGAATCTTGTTAAAGCTGCTAGTGAAAAAAGAGTACATCTGCATTTGGATGCGGAGGAAACATGGATTCAAGGGGCAATAGATGATATTGCTTTTGAATTGAGTGCAGTATTTAATAAAGAATTTCCGACGGTAATAAACGGTGTTCAGCTTTATATCAAAGACAAATTGGATTTTCTAAAAACAAGTCTTGAACACGCAAAAAAACACAATTATATTCCGGCAGTTAAACTCGTGAGAGGAGCATACCTTGAAAAAGAAAGAGCCAGAGCATTGGAAATGGGATATCCAAGTCCTATATGTGAAACAATAGAAGAAACACATAATAATTATAATGCCGGATTGAAATATTGTATCGAAAACATTGATACATTTCACTTGTCAAATGCTACACATAACGAATACAGTTGTGAGTATTTGGCTCAATTGATGAAAGAACACAATTTACCCGAAAATCACCCTAGGATAGTTTCAGCTCAACTAAAAGGAATGAGTGATAATATTAGTTTTACTATGGCTAAAGCAGGGTACAATGTACAAAAATATATTCCTTACGGTCCGGTCAAACAAGTAATACCGTATTTAATTAGGAGAGCACAAGAAAACACTTCGGTAGAGGGACAAACTACAAGAGAGCTTGAATTGATAAAAAAGGAAATCAAAAGAAGAAATAATACATAAGCAGTCAAAAACTTCTTTGGTTGGTCGTCAAAACCAACATTATTATGGGCAATTTGATAGCCAATATGCGTTTTGAGATTTTGGAAATTCCCTAAAAACTGACTTTCTGATTAACAAGCTTATTATTCAACATCGAATCCTATATCTCTACGGTAGTATTTGCCTTCAAAATCGATTTTGGAAGCATTTTTTAAGCTTTTTTCCAACGCTTTTTCTTTTGTTTTACCAAGAGATGTAATCGCCAGTACCCTGCCACCACTTGTGACAATCTTGTCATCAATATTTTTTGTACCTGCGTGAAATATGATACTTTCATCGACAATGCCGAGATTATTTATCTCTTTTGCTGTTTCGTATTTTTCGGGATATCCTTTTGATGTAAGCATGACAGTAACTGCATAGTCAGAGTTGTGCTCAATAGTATGCTCTGCCAAATCTGCTGTGTAAAGAGAATTTAATAGCTCAATAAGATCGTTTTTAAGCCTGGGAAATACTACTTCAGATTCGGGGTCACCCATTCTGCAATTGTATTCGATTACGTATGGGTCACCATCGACATTGATAAGTCCAAAAAATATAAATCCCTTGTAATCTATGTCTTTTTGCCATATACCGGAGATAGTAGGTTGGATAATCTTAACAACGGTTTTGATGAGCAAATCATCATTTATAAATGAAACAGGGGAAATGGCACCCATACCTCCTGTGTTCAATCCTGTGTCTCCTTCCCCAATTCTCTTATAATCTTTGGCTATGGGAAGCATTTTGAAACTCTTGCTATCGGTAATTACAAAAACAGAGTATTCTATTCCGTCTAAAAATTCTTCAATAACTATTTTATTACCTGCATCACCAAATTTACCATTGAAAATATCACTAATACTATTTTTTGCACTTTGCTTATCCTCGGTGATAAATACTCCTTTACCTGCTGCCAAACCGTCAGCCTTGATAACAATGGGCGTTTTGATAGAGTCGATAAACTCCAGTGCCTCTTCTTTTTGATTTTGAGTGAAAACCTTATATCCGGCAGTCGGAATTCCGAATTCTTTCATAAACTCTTTGGCGTAAGCTTTGCTTCCTTCAAGCATTGCCCCCTTTTGAGATGGTCCTATTATTTTTAATTTTGGTAAAATCTTTATTAATTTATCGTATATCCCTTCCACCAAAGGTTTTTCCGGACCTACAATCAACATCTCTATTTTTGATTTTTTTATAAAGTCAACCAACTCATCGATACTTTCAATGTCGATATTGACATTAGTTCCGTATTGTGCAGTGCCGGGATTTCCCGGTGATATATAAAGTTTATCCAAGAGAGGGCTTTGGTGTAGTTTCCACGCAAATGCTGACTCTCTCCCTCCTGAACCGATTAATAAGATATTCATATCAAATGTATTTAAAAAAAAACAGCAACAATGATAATAACGGTTATTGAAAAAAAATAACGATAATCGCTAAAAATAAATCAATATTATTTCTAAAACCAATCCCTAATTTTTTATATGTTCCAAAGATATTAACAAATATATTATGTTAGTATAAA
Source organism: Saprospiraceae bacterium (assembly GCA_027008645.1). GTDB lineage: Bacteria > Bacteroidota > Bacteroidia > Chitinophagales > Saprospiraceae > JADJGA01. The sequence continues at coordinate 13,284 of JALVEE010000121.1, read as the reverse complement.
AATACTGTTAAAATAATATAATTCTTATATTTTTTTACAATTGGATTTACCTATCCACCCTGTTTCTTTATTTACCAATTTGATTTTGTACCAAGTATTGATGCTATCAATTAATTGCAGTTTTTCTCCAGGTTCGAGTTTGTATAACAAATCACTTCGATTATCCGGTGCTTTAAACAAACTATCGGGTTGTATTAAAATACATTTATCACTATTGTATATTACTTCATATTTTCGAAATGAAGCAAATAGCGATACAAGAAAAAACAAAATCAAAAAAGCATTTAATATTGGTAAATATCTATTGAATCTATAGTTTTTTAGCCAATTAAGACCTAAAATAACCGCTAAAAACAGGGCAAAAAATATGGATAAAAATGTCCATATACTAAGTCCGAAAAAGTCCGAAATTTTCACCCACCATCGTCGCAGAAAGAAATCAGGAAGTTCAACGATTTCAGAATCTATTTTTCTTCTGGTTAGATATAAATTGTGTTTAATATCTGCATCATTTGGTCGATATTTCAGGGCTTTTTCGTAATACAAGACCGCTTTACCCAAATCGTTCTTTTTGTAATAGAAATTGCCTAAGTTATAGTACAAATCAGGGGAGTAATACCCATCTTGAAGCAAAGAATCATACAATGTTATTGATTTGTCAAAGTTGCCGTTATTGTATTCCTTACCTGCCTTATTCAATATATCTTCTTGAGAAGAAATATTTGTTAAAACAAAGGCTATATAGAACAAAAATAGAAAAACTGTTCTCATGATTAATAGCTTTGATCGTTGCTTCGAATTAATTCTACTTTCTCAACGATAAAGTGATGATAATAGTGTTTTTTATAAGAAAAAATAAGTGAAATTTTATTTTGATATCACCACAAGTTTTCTAAAAACAGATTTTTTACCATTTCTTATTATATTATAAAAATACATTCCGGGTTGCCAAGCAGAGATTTGTATAGTTTTTGTTTTATTATTGACTATTTTATCAAATACAATATTGCCGACTATATCCTTTATTATCAATCTATCACCAGCCAATAAATTTCTGAACTCTACTTTTTCAACAGAAGGGTTTGGACTTGCAATGATATTATATATATTGATTTGGCTTGTTTTATCATATTTTGATTTACCATAACTTGTAAATTTCAGATCGTCAAAATAAAATCCGTCACCATTTACGTATGGGTCTGAATTCATCACGAATTTTATGAAAATAGAATCACCTGCAAAATTGCTTATATCCAAATTTACATCTGTCCATTCATCTTGTGTACCGTCAAAAACAGGCTCATCAGGAAGTTGATCCTTAGTACCTAAAACGGTGTTTTTGCCGCATAAAGCAGTTAATTCACTTAGGTCTTTTCCTGCAAATACTGCTGTCCAATCATAGGCTTTTTCAATATCCCATTTTGCCTTAAAACTCAAGAAGACAAATTTGTCATCAGGCACATAGAATTTGTTTTTAGAGATCAATTCATTTTTTGTATTTGGGGAATAGTTGCCGTCAGGTGAGTCTGTAATGGAGTAACCGGCTGAGACAAAATCTTTATTTGTTGTATTCCAAGTCCCATTGGTATTCCATTCATCTATGTCATTACAGTCGGAAATATATTGCTCTTTTATGATGGCATATGTCTTTTGGATAGTGTCTTTAAATTCAAAATTACCGTTATCAACAGTAATTTCAAAATCGAAAGAGGTACCGTCAATTACATTTTCATCCAGATCAAACATAATGTGTCTTTTTACAGTCTTAAATGAATCCAAAATAATTTTTTCGGAATAGTCAACAATATCAGAGTTTATGCTTTTTACACTGAATATAATTATTCCCTTTTTCAATCCTGTATTGGTAATGTCAAAAGACAGGGTATCTTTTTTTGATATAATACTGGCTGTAGTTTCCTCAAAGCTTGCGTATGGTTCTGTTACTGATGCTGCCGTTAAATTAAGGAATATATTTTCTTTGCACTGTTGTAAAATCAAGCTTTTATCAGGCCAAAACCCTTCTGTTCCTACCTCGGGTGTAAAAACAAAAATTCTATTTTTTTTGCTTGTATCGCCATACATCCAATCATCGGAATCTCCATTAGCCGGATACCCTACAGTTTGGACTGCCAATCCTGAATTGTAGTTATTTTCACTTGTAAGGAGTTTGCCTATTGCAATAAAAGCCGTGGAATCCTTGGTCTCTGCAGGTTTATACCCCCAAGGGTGAATAAGCAAATTGCTATAAGTATGAAAATTCAAAGCGATAGTAAAATTGTGATTTTCGCAAAAATATTTAACTGCTTTGGTTTCTTCTTCTGAAAATTCTTTTGTCCCTCTATATGTATTGGAAGAAGCATCCGGTGAGGAACCATTATTGTCATAACCCCATTTATAACCATAATTTCTGTTGAGATCTACTCCATAGACTTCATCACCAAAATCATGTCTGTTTTTTCTCCAAAAGCCTCCTCCGTTGGGGTTTGTTTTTTCATTGAATAGGTATCCGTCAGGATTCACACAGGGGATAAAATACATTTCCCTGTTATTGACCAAATAAGTGATTTGATCATTTTTACCGTAATTTTCAAGGAGATACCACATATAATAGACCATTTGCATCATACTTACTGGTTCTCTTGCATGGTGAAGAGCTGTGTACAATATTTCCGGTTCATTTTCTTTTGTCCCGGGATTATCTGATATTTTGTACCAGTATATAGGTCTTCCTTCCACAGTGAGAAATGTATCGATTACTTGTCTTTTACTTATCAGATTAGGATACAATATATTCATCGAATCCAGACTTTGCAACATCTCGTTATAAGTCAGGTTTCCTGCCATTGAACCGAGATGAAAATTATCAGGGGTTCTATAGTCTTTTTTTGAATGTGTACTGCAATTATCGCCTCCCCTATAATCTATCTCTTCTCTTCTGTGGGAAATCTCTTTTTGCAAATCTTGAACCATTAATTTGTAGTTGTATCCGGCGGACTTTACTTTTTGGAGTTCTTTTGAGGATAACTCGCAGATGAAGTATTTACTTTTTTTGAAGATACCGTGGTCAAGTTCAATTCCGGTTTTGGCTAAGCCTTGAATGCTTTTATCTCTTAAGTCGATTTTTACCCTTGAGTATTGTTCTTGAGCCTGAGATGTCAAAATCGAAATAAGGATAATTAGAAATGTAAGATGTTTTTTCATATTATTTTTTTTGCAGGTATTCAAATCTACAATATCTATTGGTTTTAAGATTCAAAAACGTCACAAAATAATGCTAAATTAATTAAAATGACTAGATAATAAGTAATAATTAATAGTTAGGATAAAAAAATGCTAAAAACATAGGTATAAAAGGCTTTTAATAACCAACTAAAATGCGTGCCGTAGGTACGCAATGTTGCCCACATTAACAAAACTTCTTTAATAACGCGAAAAAATGAAATGCACCTTTATTTGGGGGATTTATTTTTTATGAATATTTTATCGTATATTAGCATTTCAAAAGCATTTTTTATGAAAAAATTACCAATCGGAATACAAACATTAAGCAAAATAATAGAAGGAGACTTTGTTTATGTTGATAAAACCGAAATTGCATATAATTTGATCCAAACAGCAGGTTATTACTTTCTTTCCCGCCCGCGCCGGTTTGGTAAAAGCTTGTTTTTGGATACACTCAAAGAGATTTTTGAAGGGAATAAAGAGCTTTTCAAGGGATTGTATATTTATGACAAATGGGATTGGGATGTGAAGCATCCGGTTTTAAAAATAAGTCTTGGCTCAGGTGTGCTTAAAAATATAGAAAAATTAAATAAGAGATTGATTAGCACTTTAGAAGATGCAGAGAAAGCTGTTAGTATTAAGTGTCAGTCATCTGACCCTAATGACTGCTTTAAAGAATTGATTCAAAAGACAAGTGAAAAATACAATAAAAAAGTAGTCATACTTATCGATGAATACGACAAACCCATCCTTGATAATATCACAGACAAAGAAGTTGCCCGTGAGATGCGGGATGCAATGAAAGACTTTTACGGAGTGATAAAAGACAATGACGCTTATATCCGGTTTGTATTTATCACCGGAGTTAGCAAATTTTCCATAATGAATCTTTTTAGTGGGTTGAACAATCTTGAAGATATTACATTGGATAAAAATTTTGCGACAATTTGCGGCTATACTCATAATGATTTATTAACCGTTTTCAGTGAACATTTACAAGGCGCTAATATGGAAAAAGTCAAAAAATGGTACAATGGGTATTATTATCTCGGAGATAAAGTTTATAATCCGTTTGATATTTTGCTATTTATTAAAAAAGATTTCGATTTTAGTAATTACTGGTGGGAAACAGGGAATCCTTCATTTCTGATAGATATGCTGAAAACACAAAATTATTATATTCCGGAATTGGAAAATTTTGTTGCCAGCAAAGAAATCCTTAACACTTTTGATGTCGAAAGAATAGAATTGGTAGCATTGCTATGGCAAACGGGATATTTGACAATTACCGAGAAGATTGAAGATATCTTTGGAATAGAATACAAATTGGGTATCCCGAACAAAGAAATAAGTATATCTTTAAATAATCTCTTTATAACCTATTTGACAAATCAAACAACAGAAAAGTTAAAATATCAAAAAGGATTACTGAAAATGTTGCGGAATACCGATTTGGATGGATTCAAAGAAGCTCTTTTTACGCTGTTTGCTTCCATATCATATACCAATTTTACCAATAGTAAGTTATACGATTATGAAGGATACTATGGAAGCGTTGTATATGCTTACCTCGCAAGTATCGGTCTGGATATCATCCCTGAAGATACCACCAATCTCGGTAGAATGGATCTATCGGTCAAACTTGAAGGTAAGGTATTTATTTTTGAATTCAAACTGTCTGAAAAAGCTACCGGTAATGCACTAAAGCAAATCAAAGAAAAGAGATATTGGGAAAAATACCGGGATTTCGAAAATATTTACCTTATCGGCATAGAATTCAGCCGGGAACAAAGGAATATTATCGGGTATGAGTGGGAGAAGGTATAGGAGAATGAGGACGCTGGATCAGAAAGAGTGTAAACTTTGAGGTTTTTGATGAAAATACTGATTTAGATTATAATAATAAATATCGGTTAAATAGCCGATAATGTAAGATATCAGTTAAGTAGCCGATAATAATTTGAAAAGTAATAATATCATTGAATTATTTGGTATATCGCAAGACTTCCTTTGTTTTTCAATTTAGTGATAATATATATTTTTTCAATTTTATCTATATCTTCTTTCCGGACTGCCAATACTTTATCTCCCTTTTCTAATTTATTCCAATCATTGAATTTTATATCGATACCTTCGTCTTCCAAAATTCTTTTATAAAAATCTATTTGAGGTCTATATCCTGTATAAACAATGGTAAATCCATTTAAATCATTAATACCCTTTACACCATCTTGTAAATATTTTCCCAAATCAAAAGCCATTTTATCATATACATAATCTTGAGGTCTGCTATTTTTTTTAATTACTTTCAGATAGGGAACTCCAATCACACTAAAAATAAAAATAAACGGGATTACTTTGTTTAAAAAGCCATAATTCATCCATTTTTTTTTCATTATTCGGATAAAAATATCATATAATAAAATTGCTATTAAGATTGCAATAAACGGGAAAGTGGGTACATCATACCATACCAGTTTAGTTCTAGAATATGAAATAATTAGTAAGTACGGAAATATCATCGATGATAAAAAAATAGTTAGGTTTTTAACCTTCTTTTTATCACTTAACATACCGAAACCAATAGATATTGGGACAATATTATACCAAGGGACAAGTCTTTGTCTTGTCAACCTTTTAAAGTAGTATAAAATATCACTATTAATATTTTTATTCGTAAAGTATCTTCCTCCCCATTCATTGTTGGAAACGGCTTCCAGATAACCGGAGTTGTAGGCTTCTCTTAGTAAATAAATACCTAGAACAGGAACAAGGAAAATTAAAAGCCCGATATAAAATTTTTTGTTTATTAAAATACTAATAATTTGTTTTCTCCATAGACTATAAATAAATAACCCTGGAATAAACATTAGTCCGGCTATTCCTTTAGACAAAACGGAAAACATCAAAGAGATAAAAAATAATAGTAGATATTTATTGTTTTTTGTTTCGATAAACATAAAATAAGTCAATCCGCTTAAAGTTGTAAATAATGTAAGAAGGGAATCATAATCGCCTGTTCTAATAGAATGTAACTCTATATAACCATCAATCGAAATTAAAACAAAAACCGCTATAAACCCAAACCAAAATGATTTGAGATATTTTATTGAAAAAAATAAAATTGCTATTGTTGTCAATAACGCTGAAATAGCTGAAGGTAGCCGAAGTGATAAAACACTAATGCCAAAAGCCTTGAACATCAATACTTGCAACCAAATCATAAGAGGTGGTTTAGTATTCCACATATCAGGCAAACCATCGAAATAAGTTACGATATAGTTGCCATTCTTGTACATTTCCAAGGCATTTATCGCCAATCTAGACTCATCCCATAACCTGACAGGCATATAGTCCAGATTCCAGAATATTGCAAGATAAACCAAGATTGACAATAAAATATAAGCGATATATTTCATAAATTAATACTCTTACCAGTTAGTATATTGCAAATAAAAGCATTAATATCTAAAAATCACTCATGAAATAATATAATTTATTTACTTCTATCTTCTTCTTTAGGTCTTTTAGGATGTAGTGATTTTATATTTTTAAGTTTTTTATTCAATACTTCAATGGCTTTTTCCAACTGAGGATCTACTCCTTTTGCCAATTGAGTAGGATCTTCATTCACTTCTATATCAGGATCTACTCCGTATCCTTCTCTGAACCACTTGCCATCAGGATCCATCAATCTGAATGTCGGTACTGTGATATATCCTCCGTCTATCAATCTTGGAGCTCCGGAAATACCGATTAATCCTCCCCAAGTTCTAGTTCCAATCAATTCTCCGAGTCTTGATTTTTTAAAGTAATCGGGGAAAGCATCACCACCTGAACCTGACCAACCGTTGATAAGCATTACTTTTGGACCAAAATTGGCTTTTCGTGGTACCTGCCAAAGTTTGCCCGCTCTGGAAGCTACATAATTTAAGGGTTTTCTATTGAGCAATTCAATAAATCTATCGGGTATTTGTCCACCGTTGTTCCACCTTTCGTCTATTATAAGTGCATCTTTATTCCATTGGGCATAAAATTGCCTAGCCAATTCTCTTTGTCCGTCACCACCTGTACTCGGAACATATATGTATCCTACTCGACCATTGGTCGCTTGTTCAACTCTTTTTCTGTGTTTTTCTATCCATTCAAGATTTCGCAACCTTGTTTCATTTCTAAGTGTTTTTACATAGATAGCCTTTGCTTTATTTATATCTTTGTCGTGCCCATATAGGAGTTCAACAGTCTTGCCTGCTGTATTTGTGAATGCTTCATAAGGATTTTTGTATTTTGACAGCAATGTGCCATTGACGGCAAAAATATAATCTCCCTCTTTGATACCAAGACCTGATTTTTCCAATGGAGATTTGACTTCTGTTTCCCAAGAAGCGGGTTTAACGATATGAGCTATTTTGAATAAATCACCGTCTTTAGCCCAATTTATTCCCAGATATCCAACATTTTTTCTGCTTGATCTCTCGGAATCACCACCTCCTTTATAGGTATGCGAAGAATTCATCTCACCCAATAGTTGGCCTATAACAAAATTGACATCCCATCTCGTAACGCATTGGTCGATTAGTTTGGAATATCTTTTTTTCATTTTATCCCAATTTACACCGTGCATATTTTTATCATAGAAATAATCCCTTTCCAATCTCCAAACTTCAGTAAAGAGTTGATGCCATTCTGCCCTTGGATCTATCTCCATATTGAGATTGTCAAAAGAGATAGGTTTTTCGATTTTTTGACTTGCTGCCGGTTTTACAAAACCAATATTTCTGCCTTGAAAGACCATTAACGATTTGCCATCGGCTGTAAGCTCATATCCACGAACATCATCGATGATTTTTTTCTCTTTTCTTTTCTTAAAATCATAATAATACAATGTTGATTTACCCCCTCTTGTTCCGGAATTAGGATATTTAACATAGATTAATTTGCCTTTTACCGTTGCGAGACTACCGATATTACCGGCTTTTACAGGAAGTATTTCTATGCGTTGTTCTATATTATCAAAATCTATTTTCATTTCTTTTTTATCTGTAGAATCCTTTTTTACTTTGTCTTTTTTATCTTTTTTCTCTTTGTCTTTCTTCTTGTCATCCGGTTTCTCTGTTTTAATTGTGACAGTATCGTTTCTTTCGTTCAATAGTGATTTCACATCTTCACGCAAAGGCATTACACCGATAGTCGTTCCATTGGAATATATCCATGTAGCATCATAATCTGAGTAAATCGAAGAAAAATCTCTTGTAGTAGAGAAAAATATATACTTACCTTCTTTGTCAAAAACAGGATCGGAATCGTCATAAAATCCGGAAGTCAATTTTGTGTTTTTCTTCGATTTTACATTATATACATAGATGGAACTATTGTCATTATCCCCGGCTTTGGCATAAGTTACCCAATTGCTATCCTTGGACCAATCAACTTTGAAATTATTCATTCTCCAGTGAGCGCCATCGATTTTATTGATTTCTTCCATTTTCCCGCTGGTCATATCTATCAAATTGAAATAACCATCTTGATTGATAAATACGGCTTTTTTACTATCCGGAGACCAATATATATTATATCTGTAGCCTGACTTGAATTTTGTCAGCACTTTCTCTTTCATTGTTTTTGAGTCTTTGATTACCAACTGGTATTCGCCAGATTTATCACTCCAATAAGCGATTTTTTTTCCATCAGGAGACCAAGATGGGTATCTTTCGGCTGAAGCAGATGATTGTGATATATTTTTTGTAACACCAAATTCTTTTGGAACTGAAAATATCTCTCCTCTGGCTTCTACCAAAACTCTATTTCCATCGGGGGAAGGCATTGTATTGGATCTATAGTTTTTTACATTTTTTTGATGAGGTTTTAGCGAAACAAAATCACTTACAATTTTGATATTTACTTCGTTGTATTTTTCTGTACTTAAATTCATCAAATATAGTTTTCCCCCTGCTTCAAAAACAATATCTTCAGGACCTTGTGAAGGAAAATTGATATCGTATTTTTTGAATTTTGTTATCTGTCTGTTTTTTCCGGTTTTTGTATCATAGACCCAGATATTATTTCTTTTGTGCTTACCATTGTCTGACATATAGTAAATCTTGTCTTTGTGCCACATTGGGAGTTCATCATTGGCATCATTATTAGTTATATTTTTTGATTCGTAGGTATTGAGGTCAAAGATATAAATATCCGGGGCAGTACCACCTCTATATCTTTTCCAGTTTCTGAAAACGCGGCTTTTATCAGTGAAAGCGATTTTTTTCAAATCAGGTGAAAAAGATCCTCTTTCTGCCATTTCCATTGGCAATTTTTCAGGGAGACCTCCTTCGATTGATATTTTATAAAATTGGTGAAACCTCTGTTTACCACTTTCTCTACTGCTAGAAAACAAGATATTTTTGCCATCAGGATACCAATCTATAATATTCTCACCCATACTATGAGCTGTTACCCTATGGGGTATGCCACCCGAGATTGGCAATGTATAGATATCATGTGTTCCATCATAATTGGCGTTATACGCTATTGTATTTCCGTCCGGAGAGAATTTGGCGAATGTCTCTCTTCCTTGAGGTGATGTAATTTTTCTAGCGATACCTCCATTTTTATTTACCAACCAAATATCATTGCCGTAGGTGAAAACGATATTGTCTTTTGAGACATCGGGGTATTGAATCATTTTGGCACTAAATTGAGCAAAAATACTAGTGGTTGTTGCTAAAAATAAAGTAATAAACAGGTTTTTCATAATGCAATTTTTAGTATTAAAAAATCAGACAGTTTGATTATACATATACAATTTGGTACATAAACTGCAAATAATATTTATAAGAACGCCAAAAGTAGTGATAAGTTACATTTTATCCTTCATATTATAGATGAGAATGTGATATTTATAGATGAATGCCTAAAAATATATGTCTTACGAGTATATGTTAAGGCATTTCTCTCTAACTAATTAAATATCAATTATTTTATGATACTTAAAGAAGTGATTTTTAAAGTGTTAAATAATTAATAAAATATATGTGTTTTTTACTAATTATTCTTATGTGAAATTATTGGTATTTAGATAGTTAAGTAGTACTTTTATGCTCGAGTATTTTCTTATGCGTTAGCGTGGGGACATACTTGTGTATAATAGACGAATATTTATATAATAAACCAAAACTTAACCTGAGATGAAACATAATTCATTTTACTCGGTATTTGTGATAATCGCAATATTGTTTTTTGCATTTTCAATTCAAACTATAAGTGCTCAATATACTCCCGTGACTGCGGAGTATAAAGCACAAGAAGCTTTTTCCGGTATGGATAGAGCATTTTTTATAGAAAACAAGGGACAATGGCCAAGTGAGGTATTGTATCTTACCCGTATTGGAGGGTTGGATGCCTGGATAACAAAATCAGGAATAGTCTATGATTTCTATAAAATGAAAGAAGTTAATAATAAATCTACCCGAAAGAGTGAGCTTGCTCCAAGAGAAAACGGAAAAGAAGAAGAAAAAGAATATAGTCGCTTTGGGCATGTAGTGCGAATGAAACTTAACAATACTTCAGTACCTGAGCTAAAGCCGGAGTATAAACAACAAGGAGTCTATAACTATTTTCTTGGTAATGATAAAAGCAAATGGGCAAGTAATGTCAGTCTATACAAAGAAGTACGATTAGAAAATATCTACAAAGATATTGATGTAAAATACTATTTTGATAATGGATATCTAAGATATGATTATATCATTAAGCAGGGAGGAGATCCTGGTGATATAATTTTTAATTTTGACGGAGAAGATAATTTATCTGTCAATAATCTGAATGAATTGACTTTTGAGACTCGATTTGGAGAAGTAGCACAAAAAGATCTGGTTCTTTATCAAATAATTGATGGAGTTAAAAAACCTATAAAGGGTCAATTTATTTTAACAGATAAAGGTATTTCTTTTGATATTGAATATTATGACCACAATAATGAACTTATTATAGATCCATTGGTTTATTCCACTTTTCTTGGGGGTAGTCATTATGATAAAAGCAAGGCATTAACATTGGACAATAATGACAATGCATATATTACGGGATATACATGGAGTACAGATTTTCCGATTACCAGCGGTGTCTACGACGAATCACATAATGGATATGTAGATGTATTTGTAACAAAGCTTAATTCTACAGGTAGTGATTTAGTGTATTCTACTTTTATTGGAGGAAATAAATATGACGAAGTTTCTGCTATTGCATTAGATAATAGCAATAATGCATATATTACCGGAAGAACGCATAGCACAGATTTCCCGGCTACCAGTGGAGCCTATAGTGAATCACATTATTTTGGAGCTATTGATGTATTTGTGACAAAGTTTAATTCTATGGGTAGTGATTTGATATATTCTACTTTTATTGGAGGAAACAGTTGGGATGATAGTAATTCTATAACATTAGACAATACTAATAATGCATATATTACCGGAGAAACGTATAGCGAAGATTTTCCGACCACCGGTGGCGCCTTTGACGAATCATTTAATGGCAATAGAGATGTATTTGTAACAAAACTTAATTTTACCGGTAGTGGTTTGATATATTCTACTTTTATTGGAGGAAGTAGTAATGATTATGGAGATGCTATAGCATTAGATAATAGTAATAATGCATATATTACCGGATCTACATCAAGCACAAATTTCCCGACAAATGTTGGAGCCTATAATGAAACACGTATTGGAGGATTTCAAGATGTATTTGTGACAAAGCTTAATTCTGCGGGTAGTGATTTGATATATTCTACTTTTATTGGAGGAAACAGTTGGGATGATAGTAATTTTATAACATTGGACAATAGTAATAATGCATATATTACCGGATATACATCTAGCACAGATTTCCCGGCTACAAGTGGAGCTTATGATGAATCACATAATGGTGGAGTTTATGATGTATTTGTGACAAAGCTTAATTCTGCGGGTAGTGATTTGATATACTCTACGTTTATTGGAGGAAATAGTCATGAACGTGGTTATGCTATGACATTGGATAATGGCAATAATGCATATATTACCGGATATACATTTAGCACAGATTTCCCGGCTACTAGTGGAGTTTATGATGAATCACATAATGGTGGGGCTGATGTATTTGTAACAAAGCTTAATTCTACCGGTAATGGTTTGATATATTCTACTTTTATTGGAGGTGGAAGTGACGATGCTGGTTATGCTATTACAATAGATAATAGCAATAATGCATATATTACCGGATATACAGGGAGCACAGATTTTCCGACCACCAGCGGAGCCTATGATGAAACACATAATGGATTAGATGATGTATTCGTAACAAAATTAATTATCTTGCCATATATCGACAATCATGGTGGACCTACAATTACGGATCCTTGTACTTGTGCAGGAGAGGGGTTGTTTGACGAGGAGGTTGTTGTACATTCCAATCCCGGTGAGATCTGGACGGTATCAAATAATACAGGTTTTCTCGATCCAATAACATTAGTAGAATTTGCCGTTGGTACTGCTTTGACTGAAGTTTCCCCCGGATTATATTCTTTGGTAGGCAAGCATAGAGATGATGTAGGTTATGACTTAACAGTACAGGGAGGGGCTGCCGGAGCTACTCCTATAATTTTATCAATAAATAATATTTGTTGGTATCCTGAACCGAGTATTACGAATTTGGATGATTCTTATTGTGAGGATGACCCGGTAGTAACTCTGACGGGAAGTGCTCAATTAGGTGATGGAAGCGGGTCTGCTCCTGAAGAATCACATAACTTTTCAATAGATGGAGTTGGAGGTGCAACACAATTTAATCCTTCAGTATTGGGAGCCGGTACTCATCAAGTGATATATACATTTGATGCCGTAGATGATAATCCAAATGAACATCATCCCGGTTGCGTCTCTTATGATACAGTTGATGTAGTGGTAAATGCATTACCAACTGTCACCGCGGGCAGCAATAGTCCAATATGCGAGGGAGAAGATATAAATCTAACAGAGACTGGCGGAGAAGCAGACACATGGTCATGGACAGGACCAAACG
>JALVEE010000120.1 GCA_027008645.1 Saprospiraceae bacterium | reverse complement strand
AAACCGGGCAAACTCAATTGTTTCTCAGTAAATATATAAGATATGATATCGTTGGTTAAATCCATCTAAAATATTAATTACAAAAAATAACCAAAACTTGATCTAAGTTCCAATTATACCTTGAATGCAAATACCATTCCAAAAAATCATATGTGCAGCGCAACGGGAATTTAAACTGTCATGATTTCTTTTTCTTTTTTATCCAAAAGATTCTCAACTTTTTTATAAAACTCCCTGGTCAAGTCGTCCACTTCTTTTTCTCTTCTTTTCCCGGAATCTTCAGGATAGCCGTCTTTCACTTCTTTTTTAATAGCTTCGAGCAATTTGTGCCTGGTAGATCTAATACTTACTTTGGATTCTTCTCCGTATTGCTTTGCTACTTTTACAAGTTGCTTTCTTCTGTCCTCTGTTAATGGTGGAACTGTCAATCTTATAAATTCGCCATCATTCATCGGCGTGATACCAATATTCGAAGCGAAAATAGCATGTTCTATTTGTTTGAGTTGAGATTTATCCCAGGGCTGAATAGCGATAGTACGACTATCAACTAGAGATATATTTGCCAAATGATTAAGAGCTGTTTTTGCTCCATATGCATCAACATACACTTCAGATAGCATTTCGGGAGAAGCTTTTCCCGCTCTAATATGCGAAAGCTCATTACTCAAGTGTTCAATGGATTCTTCCATTTGCATTTTTCCTTCTTCCAGGATATCAGATAAATACTTTTCCATAATATTTTTTATTTAGAGATTTTCAACCCTCAAATATAGTAATAAATATGATAATCTAATCTCTTCTTCCGGTATATTTTAATAAGAAATACAAAAACATAACTAAAGCATTGAGTGCAGCTACCACATAAGTCATTGCCGCCCATTTTAATGCATCTTTTGCACCATTATATTCTTCACCGGCCAATATATGAGAACTATCAAGCCAGGCCAGAGCCCTCTTACTTGCATCAAATTCTACAGGTAAAGTCACAAGGCTAAATAAAGCGGTAATTCCAAAAGCGATAACAGGTAACAACATTATTTGCGGGAAAGAATTAAAGAGCAAAAAAGCAGCTAAAAGTAAATATTGTTGTGCCATTGATGCAATCTTTACAGCAGGAACCAAGTTTGATCTTAACTTTAAAAAAGGATAGTGCTTAGCGTGTTGAACAGCATGACCACACTCGTGTGCTGCAACCGCAGCTGATGCGATACTACGCCCTTGATAAACCTCAGGACTTAAGTTTACTATTCGTGTTACAGGATTGTAATGATCTGTCAACATTCCCTTTCCCATTTGGATTTGGACATTGTGAATTCCAAAATAATCCAACATCTGTTTTGCGATTTCCGCACCACTCATATTATTTCTCAAAGGGACTTTACTATACTTGTTAAATTTAGATTTCAGTATTCCACTTACCAACATCCCGATTACACTAAATGCAATCACTATAAAATAATACATTCCATATCCACCACCCATTTTAAATATTTTTAATTTATAATTTCAAAATTCAAATAATCTCTCAATACTTTTGGTACAACAATACCCTCAGGAGTTTGAAAATTTTCAAGTATTGCTGCAACAACTCTTGCCAAAGCCAAGGCACTACCGTTAAGAGTATGCGCCAAATGGATTTTACCATTGCTATCTTTGAATCTCAACTTTAACCTATTGCTTTGAAAAGATTCAAAATTGGAAACAGAGCTAACCTCTAACCACTTCTTTTGCCCAGCAGAATACACTTCAAAGTCATAAGTCAAAGCAGATGTAAATCCCAAATCTCCACCACATAAACGCAAAATCCTGTAAGGTAGTTCCAATTTGATAAGTAAATTCTCGACATGACTAACCATTTGGTCAAGAAGTTTATAAGATTCATCAGGGTGAGAAATCTGGACAATCTCTACCTTGTCAAACTGGTGAACTCTATTCAAACCTTTTACATCCGATCCATATGATCCGGCTTCTCTCCTAAAACAAGGGGTGTAAGCCGTAACTTTTTGAGGAAAATCATTTTCATTTAGTATTACATCTCTATATATATTGGTAATAGGAACTTCCCCCGTTGGAATCAAGTACAAATCATCTTTTTCCATATAATACATTTGTCCCTCTTTATCCGGTAATTGACCGGTTGCCATAGCGGATGCTTCATTCACCATAAGAGGAGGTCTTATCTCTTCATATCCTGCTTTCTCTGCTTCGTCCAAAAAGAAATTAATCAAAGCTCTTTTTAATTTTGCCCCTTTATTTCTAAATAGGGGAAATCCTGAACCCGTAATAAAAGCACCTAATTCAAAATCTATAAGATTGTATTTCTTTGCCAATTCCCAGTGGGGAAGAGCATCTCCTGCAAGATTTGGAAGCGGATCAGTCCAATCTTTAACCACTTCATTATCTTCTTCATTTTTACCATGAGGAACGGAGTTGTGAGGGGCATTAGGAATACTCAAAAGAATATCATCTATCTTAGATTTTAACTCCTTGTCATTCTCATCATAAGTTTTTATCTTTTCTTTCAATACCACTACTTCAGCCTTGAGTTTAGACGCTTCATTTTGTCTTCCTTCCTTGTAAAGTTTCCCTATTTGACCGGAAAAATCTTTCATTTTGGATTTAAGATCATCATTTGCTTGTTGATTGCTCTTACGTTTTTTGTCGTGAGAAATGAGTTCATGCAGTAAATCCTTTATATCATCTTCGTTGTATCCTCTTTTTGTAAGTGATTTGGCGATAAAATCAAGTTCTGCAATTATTTTTTTTAATGTTAACATTTAGTTTAATTGTTTTGTAAATAATCCAACTACTTAAATAATTTTTTAATTCAAAGCATGCATTAAAAAAGCAATCAGATTCTTTATTTTATGATTAATTTAGTGTCTGTACGAAAACAGGTTATTGTTGAAATTTAATCAATTTTTATTCAGATATTGAATTTTCTTAAAATGTTTTGATGCCTTTGTATCAAATATTTGTAAGTAAATCAAAATATATTAAAAAGAATCAATTTCAAGCTTAATGTGTTTTCGTGCATACACTATTATATGATAATTTTTTAAAATATTTGCAAAGATAGCATTTAATTAATAAAAAAAGTTTATTTTTGCACTCAGATTATGTCTAAGTATTACAATATTTAGAATTCATTTCGTTTAAAGTTGTGATTTGTATTTCAATATTTATAAGTAGATGCATTGGCTTTTTCCTCATAAATGTTTATTATTAATTTTATAAAAAATGAATTGCTAAATTGTTAATGCTCTCATAAATAATTTATGGGTTTTGAAGTTAGTACTTCTTTTACATAATATAATAACCGTATTAATAAAAATAAATTTTCAAAAATATGTATGATATTTTGCAGTTGAATGATATGCTAGTGGCCGAATTAAAAGAATTGGCGAAAAGTTTAGGGCTTAAAGGAATTAACCGTCTGGCCAAACAAGATTTGATTTATAAAATACTCGATGAACAAGCTGTCAAGGGAGGTGGATTGAAAAAAGAAATAGATAAGAAAGATTCTGAGAAAAAGAAAGAGAATAAAGCAGATAATAGTAAAGCTAAAAGTTCATCCGGAACTCA
>JALVEE010000119.1 GCA_027008645.1 Saprospiraceae bacterium | reverse complement strand
GACTGCAAATGAAGAACTGATTATTGTTATCGAAAAAATGTTTGGTATTATCGAAAACCACACAGGCTTTTTAAGGATGCTAATACCCCTGTCAATGCAAATAAAGGAATTTGATTTCATCAACGATATGATCTATAAAAAATATGATGAATATGTAAAAAAAATAGAAATTCTATTGAAGAAATTGGATTATCAAAACCCCGAAGAAGAAGCCAGATTGTTATTGGCAACTTTAGATGGAGTGATGTACCAATACTTGGTAATAGGAGACAATTTACCTTACAAAAAAATAAAAGAAAGTATAATAAAAAAGTATAAAAATCAAAAATAATGAAATTAATAAAAATAATTCTACCTGTATTGCTTTTAAGCTCAGGCATATCTGCACAAAACGCATATGACATAGTCAAAAAATCAGATGATAAATTGAGAAGTGCGACATCATTTGCCAAAATAAAAATCACTGCTGTAAGACCATCTTGGTCGAAAGAAATGATAATAAAAACTTGGACAAAAAACTCAAATTATTCTGTTGCTTTGGTCACATCCCCGGCAAAAGAAAAAGGAATTGTCTTTCTTAGACGTGACAAAGAGGTTTGGAATTATGTCCCGTCAATCTCAAGGACGATAAAGCTACCTCCATCAATGATGACACAAGGATGGATGGGTACGGATCTGACAAATGACGATATGATAAAGCAGTCTTCAATATTGGTAGATTACAATCACAAAATAGCAGGAGAAGAACTAATTGACGGATATAATACATGGAAAATAGTATTAACTCCAAAAGAAAACGCAGCTGTCATTTGGGGAAAAATAATCATGTGGATAGATAAAGAGGAGTACAATCAATTGAGAGGTGAGTATTACGATGAAGACAATTTCTTGATAAATAAACTAATCGGTTCAAATATCAAAGAATTCGACGGTAGAAAAATCCCCTCTCATATGGAATTTATACCGGAAGATAATCCCGGCAACAAGACTCTAATAGATTATCTTGAATTAAATTTCAATACAAAAATACCTGAAAAGTATTTCACGACTTCATATATGAAAAGACTGAGATAAAAAAAATAAATAATAGATTATAATAATGTATTTGATACGCTCATACAACTATTTAAATATACAAAATGAATTTAATATTAAAATTAGCTTGGAGAAATATTTGGCGGAACAAAAAGCGGAGTCTAATAACGATTGCCTCTGTATTAATCGCGGTATTTCTCGCTGTATTTATGAGGTCGATGCAATTGGGGATGTACAGCAATATGATAAAAAATGTTGTCAATACTTATTCGGGATATATTCAAATCCACAAGAAAGGATTTTGGGATGAGCAAACCCTTGATAATTCAATGATTTTTGATGATAAACTTTATAAATCTTTAATCAATACCGATGGAGTAATAGAGCTGATACCCAGAATACAAACTTTCTCATTGATGTCAGCAGGAAAAACCACAAAAGGCGTAATGTTGCAAGGCATCAATTTGGAAAAAGAAGTCAAACTAACTGACTGGAGTAAAAGACTGGTAGCAGGACAGCTATTTAAGTCAAATGACAGATCCGTTATGATAACAAAAGGATTGGCAAAATTCTTTAACAAAACGGTTGGGGATACCGTGGTTTTTATAGGTCAAGGTTATCATGGAGTCAGTGCTGCCGGAAAATATCCAATCTCAGGAATTATAAATATGTCAAACCCAAAATTGAATAGACTGCTTGTATTTTTCCCATTAAAATTGGCGCAAGAATTCAGTTCGGCAAACGGCTTAGTGACAAACTTAATAATTGCCAAAGAAGACAAAGCCGAAATGAACGACATATACAATTCATTATCAAACAAGATCGATCTTAATAAATATGAAATTATGACTTGGGAAAAAATGATTCCCGAACTAAAAGAAACTATTGCCGTAGATAATATTGGCGGCATTTTGATGATCGCCATTCTATATATGATCATATCTTTTGGAATATTGGGGACTGTTCTGATGATGACCGAAGAAAGAATTTATGAACTTGGTGTTATGCTAGCTATCGGAACAAAAAAAATCAAATTAACATTAATGCTTGTTATAGAATCTATTATACTTTCACTTATTGGTGTCATAGCGGGAATGCTTTTGGTTTCACCACTCGTTTTATATTACCACTACAATCCCTTTGTAATACCCGGTCCAAAAGGTGAAGCCTTAAAAGATTTTGGTTTTGAGCCGGTAATTCCAATGTCAACTGATATAAATATATTCTTTACTCATGCAATGATAATATTCGCAATAGCTTTAATCGCCTCGCTATATCCTATAATGAAAGTAAAATTTATGAAACCAATAAAAGCGATGAGATCATTATAGATTTTAATACAATAAAAACAATCAAATGAAGGAAATAATAAAAATAGCATGGCGAAATATTTGGAGGAACAAGCTACGCAGCAGTGTGGTTATAATATCTATTGTTCTTGGTATTTGGTCGGGATTGTTCATAATGGCTATGACTTATGGCTTGAACGAACAGAGAATTAACGGAGCTATAACAACTACACTTTCTCATGGTCAAATACACAATCCGAAATTCCTCAGTGACCAAACGATAAACGACACAATCTTATACAGGTTAGCTGTTATCACAAGTATTAATACTATCCCACAGGTTAAAGCGTATTCTGAAAGAATAATTTCACCTGGCATGGTGGCAAATGCAAAAGGGACATTTGGAACACAACTAACAGGAATCGACCCGCAAAATGAAATAAAAGTGACGGAAATTTACAATCATCTTATTGAAGGCACATATTTTACAAAAATCAAAAGGAATCCGGCAGTAATTGGCAAGAAACTTGCTGACAAAATGAAGATTAAAATCAATTCTAAAATTATTGTTACTTTACAAAATTCTGTGGGGGATTTGGTCAATGCTGCCTTTAGAGTAGAAGGAATATTTAAGACTCAAAATACAACTTTTGACGGTTCTACAATCTTTGTAAGGAAAGATGATTTAGCTAAAATCGTTGATTTCAAAAATGGAGAAATAAATGAGATTGCTTATGTAGGAAATTCGCTTGAGCAAGCATCAATTATTGCAGAAAAATTAAAACTAAAGGATAAAAACAATAAAACCGAAACATGGGATGAAATATCCCCCGAATTGGGCTATGCACAAGAAATGATGTCAACATTTTTAATAATTTTTATGCTAATTGTTTTAGCTGCACTATCATTTGGCATTATCAATTCAATGCTAATGGCTGTTTTGGAAAGAAAAAAAGAACTTGGGATGCTAATGGCAGTAGGAATGAAGAAACAAAAAGTATTTGCGATGATCACTTTCGAAACAGTGTTTTTAACAATGCTTGCAGCACCACTCGGACTTCTTTTGTCTTATCTTAGCATCGAATACTATTCAACTCATGGCATTGATTTGAGTATGTTTTCTTCAGGTCTCGAAAGTCTGGGTATAGCTGCTATCATGTACACCTATTTACCACGGGAAATGTACGTAAATGTAACTCTACTTACTTTGCTTGTAGCATTTATTTCCTCATTATTCCCTGCCAGACGTGCATTGAAACTCAATCCGGCAGAAGCTATAAAATCACTTTAAAACCAATAATATGAATACCGTAATTAAAACAGAACACTTATCCAAAATATACAATCAAGGAGAAATTGAAGTCAAAGCCTTAAATGATGTATCTTGCGAATTTCACAAAGGGGAATTTACCGCTATTGTTGGCCCATCAGGTTCAGGAAAAACAACTTTCCTCAATATAATTGGTGGATTGGACTCACCCAATACAGGAAAAGTCGTTATTGACAATACTGATATAACCAAATTAAAAAGTGGAGAATTAATCGACTTCAGATTGCACAATATAGGTTTCATCTTTCAAGCTTATAACTTGATTCCTGTACTTACCGCAAAAGAAAATGTGGAATTCATTATGTTGTTGCAGGGCATTGACAAGGAATACAGAGAAAAAAGAACAAAGGAATTGCTGAAAGAAGTGGGATTAGGAAAAATGATGGATCGAAGACCGACACAACTTTCAGGTGGACAACAGCAGAGAGTGGCTGTTGCCAGAGCCCTAGCATCAAAACCAAGATTTATACTCGCTGATGAACCCACAGCCAATTTGGATTCCAAATCTACCGCACAATTATTGGATATAATGGCAAAATTGAATGAAGAGGAAGGAATAACATTTATATTTTCTACTCACGACCAAAGAGTAATTGACAGAGCAAAGAGAATTCTCGTGTTGGAGGATGGGAAAATAGTCGAGGACAAAAAAATGTGATTTTAGTATTTGATTTGACTGGTAAAACAATGATTATGAAAAAAAACATTCTTTTATTTATCATCTTTCTTATAGTACAAACCACTACCCTACTTTCTCAAGAAAAAAAGAAAAGTTGGTGGAAAGAAAATACGTCAATTTCCGGATATGTGAAATATCTAAATACTGCCTCTTTTAGAGACTTCGACAATATCTATTCCGATAATATGATTCACAACCGCATTAATTTCAAGATGTATATCAATGATAATTTTACCTTTGACATGCAAATCAGAAACAGGATTTTGTGGGGAGAATCACTAAAAAATCCATATTTCAAGGACTATATAGATGTGCAAAATGATATTGACTTATCTGCTTTCCTAATCGACGAGAAAGCTCTTTTGTTTCATTCTAAAATAGATAGACTTTCCCTTACTTATAACACCGGAAACTGGGAATTCAAAATCGGTCGCCAAAGGATTAACTGGGGGAAAACTTGGGCTTGGAATGCCAATGACCTATTCAACACATACAATCTTTTGGACTTTGATTATGAAGAAAGACCAGGTAGTGATGCCATTAGTATTTTGTACAATTATGGGGAATCCTCTCTGGTTCAAGCAGCATATTCATACGGTAAAGATATAGATCACTCCATCATAGCATTAAGACAACAATTCAGTATTAAGTCATATGACATCCAATTAATCGAAGCCAATTACAAAACAGATATAGCTTTGGGGCTTGGTTGGGAAGGTTATATCAAAAGTGCAGGATTCAAAGGAGAAAGCACATTATTTATACCAAAAGACAATAATTCAATGGCTAAAACAGTAGTTTTAACATCACTATCTATGGATTATTTTTTCAAAAACGGGCTAATGATACTGGGTTCCGTATTGTACAATTCAGATGGTATTACAGATTCCAAATCGTTCAATATCCAATACTTTTTGGGAGAATCATTGAGCGCAAGAAATCTAATGCCAAATAAATTGTCCTTTATCCTTCAAAACAATCTGCAAATAAATCCGGCATCTTCTGCCGCTATCGGAATTATGTACATGTACGATTTCAAAGCTGTAGCCCTATTACCAAATTATTCGTACTCAATCAAAGAAAATTGGGATATAGACTTCAACGGACAATTATTCTTTGGTAAACAAAACGACAAATTTTCCAATATCCAAAATGCTCTATACTTAAGATTGAGATATAGTTATTGATAATACGGATATACTAATGAAAAACAAGCTTTGTGGGATATATCGTTTAGAAATCAGTCCCGCTGTATAACAGAATCAACTCAAAAAGGACACAACCTCTCTTAGTGAAACTTTTTTCCACTACTAAGCCATCTAGCTGACCACTATTCTGAGCCAAAGTGTCTCCGACCTCTTGGCTCGCATAAATACATTCTTTCACATCAAAAATCAGATTTCGTTAATCCTTTGAACCAGTCTTTATTCCTTGACTATTTTTATTTTTGTCAATACATCATATATACTCTTTAATATGAGTGTAGAATCATAAAATCTTAACTAACTAAAATGCGTGCTGTAGGTACGCTATATAAACACATTAACAAAACTTCTTGTGAAAAAGCGAAAAAATGAAATACACCTATTAATAAATATCTTAACAGATGATAAGAAAGGGAAGAATATGTGGTGGCACATTCCACTGCACAGTGGAATTAACCTCTTAGCGAATTAAATTAGTTAAAGAAATTAAATTACCCTTATTCCGCATTGCAATGATTTTTGCGGCAATGCTAACCGCTATTTCAGCTGGGGTCTTGCTTCCGATATCCAAACCAACGGGAGCATCCACTTTTGCTAATTCTTCTTTGTCGATTCCTTCTTTTGCAAATGCATTGAACATTTTCCTTACTTTGGATTTGCTTCCTAATAAACCGATGTATTTATAGTCTTTTTTAAATAATTTGGACAAGACCAATTTAT
Source organism: Saprospiraceae bacterium (assembly GCA_027008645.1). Classification (GTDB taxonomy): domain Bacteria; phylum Bacteroidota; class Bacteroidia; order Chitinophagales; family Saprospiraceae; genus JADJGA01. The sequence continues at coordinate 27,958 of JALVEE010000119.1, read as the reverse complement.
CTACTTGATGCCCATGTGTCAAAATCACAATGTACGTATTGTTTCCTTCCGGTATATAATCAACAATATTATTATAATCAACTAAAAGTTTATTGTCTGCAAAAGAATTATTTTCAAATGTATTTATATTTTCCCTGTTTTCAAAAACAGTTATTTCAAAATCCAGCAAAGAGAAAAGTTGAGATGTGGCAAGTCCTACATGCCCTCCCCCGATGAGAAATATTTTTGATTTCCTGTTTACATTTTCGGCATAGTTCCACTCTTCATATTTTTCAAATATAAAATCGTCTTTCAATATCGCTTTTTCATCAAAAACAAACTCGTCTTTTGTGATTTTCAACACACCCTTTTTTTGCAAAACAATATCCTTAATCGTGCTCAAGTTTTCGCTATCTATTGGATAAAAAAGCACTAATTGCTCTCCGGCACATACCATTCCCGAACTGTCTTCTGCATCTTCCCTGTGTACTTGATTGATCAAAAAAGGTTTGAAATCGTCTTTTTGCAATAAGACCTTTGCTTTTTCGACCATTTGGAACTCAGTTCTGCCTCCACCAATCGATCCGTATAAAGTCCCATCCTCACATACCATCATTTTGAATCCCTGCTTACCGGGTGAACTTCCTTTATGAGAACATACCAAAAGTAGAATTATCCTCTTGTGATTCCTCAGTTTTTCTACAATCTTACTCCAAATTTCCATAGATTATTTTTTATCAAACAGCAGTAAGATACAGCTATTCATATAAACTCAACAATACTTTTTCCGGTGTCATCGGAGCATTAAATTTTAATTTGGATTGAGGATTGAATGCTTTTATTGCATTCTGTAGGGCGAAATACGTCCCGATACCATACATTAACGGAGGTTCGCCAACTGCCTTGGACTTCAATATTGCCATATAGTGCCCATTGGTTTCCATCGCCTTCACATTGATATTTTTGGGCGCTGAAAAAATGTCCGGCACTTTATATGTCGATAATGAATTGGACAATAATCTACCTTTATTATCATATGCGATCTCCTCCATTGTCATCCATCCGATTCCTTGCACCAATGCTCCTTCAACTTGACCAATATCTATACCAATATTCATAGATTTACCGAAATCATGAACGATATCTACCGACTCTACATCGTATATTCCCCTTAGACAATCCAATTTTACTACTGTAAATGCTGTGCCATAAACGTGGTAAGCAAACGGATGTCCTTTTTCTTTTGTTTTGTCAAAATGTATTTTTGGTGTACTATAATGGGCTGTTTCCGACAAGCTAACCCTTCTTACAAAAGCTTCCAGTATCAGCTTATCCCAACTCAAAGAGGATTTTTTGTCTTTGATATAAACGAAATTATCCTTGAAAAATATACTTTCCTTATCTACTTTTAAGATACGGGAAGCAACCACTTCAAGCCTATCTTGAATAGCATCACAAGCCATCATCAAAGCCTTACCATTGAGGTCTGTTGTGGCACTTGCAGCTGTTGGAGAAGTATTGGCAACTCTGGTAGTATTAGTCGTTTCTATTTTGACTTTTGAAGAACTTATTCCAAATTTCATCGCTGCTATCTGTAGCAGTTTAGTATTGACCGATTGTCCCATTTCAACAGCTCCTGTACTTACGCCCACACTCCCATCATGATAAACATGCACCAAAGCCCTCGCGTGGTTCATCATTGTATTTGTGAAAGATATACCGAATGTAACAGGCATAAATGAATAGCCCAATTTTGTAGAATCATTTTGATTGTTATAATCTTCGATTTCCTTTAACTTATTCTCAAAATCAATCTCTTTTTTTAATTGATTCCAACTGTTTTTTATCTCAACATTTTTCGCGATTTGACCATAAGGAAATTCATCATAATCTTGCAGCAAATTAGCTTCTTGTATTTTGTAAGCAGGAATATTTAATTTCTCTGCTGCCATTTCTATTGCAGCTTCAATTACAAACATTCCTTGAGGACCTCCAAATCCTCTGAAAGCAGTATTGGGCGGTAGATTTGTCTTACAACTATGAACTGTTAGTTTAGCATTTGGTACAAAATAGCTGTTTGTACCGTGAAAAAGTGTTCTTTCTGCTATTGCAGGAGACAAATCTGCCGCAGCACCGCTATTTTGCAGATAGTCAACTTCAAATGCCATTATCTTCAAATCTTCATTCAATCCAATTTTGAAAAATGATTCATACGGATGTCTTTTACCGGTCATACGCATGTCATCATGGCGTTCCAATATCAATTTCACGGGTTTATCCAATACTGCAACTCCAAGAGCTGCCATTGTTGCCCAAGCAGTTGCTTGATCCTCTTTTCCACCAAATCCACCTCCTAATCTTATTACTTCCACTTCTATTTTATGCATTGCAAGACCCAAAACCCTTGCTGCTATTTTTTGTACAGAAGTAGGTCCTTGAGTAGAAGATAATAATTTGATATTTCCATTTTCCAATGGATATGCATATGCACCTTGAGTCTCAAGATACAAATGTTCCTGACCGTTTGTATAAGTTTCTCCCTCAAAAACATATTTACAATTGTCAAAAGCATCTTCATTATTGCCTATTTTAAATGTTCTTGCAGGATTAATAAACAAAGCTTTGTCAAAAGCCTCTTTTGCTGTTGTAACAACGGGAAGTTCATCAAAAGTAATTTTTATCAATTTAACGGCTTTTTTTGCAATCGCCAGTGTCTCCGCTATTATCAATGCAATAGGCTGACCTTGAAAATGAACTTCATCCTCTGCAAATAAGGGTTCATCTTGGATTATAGCTCCGATTTGATTCTGACCTGGAATATCTTGATAAGTCAATATTTTTACCACTCCGGGAAGTGCTTCCGCTGCCGAATAGTCCGTATTTACTATTTTTGCATGAGCGACAGATGAATCAAAGACTACCGCGTGCAAAGTGCCTTCTCTTACATTGATATCATCGACAAATAATGATTCGCCTCTTACATGTGTATATGAATCTTTATTTTTCATTTTCTAATTCTCAATTAAATCCTTTAGACTAAATCTATCAGGAAATATCTTAATAAAATGGGCATAAAACAATTGTCTCGCCAAAAGTCTTTTGTACTTTTCAGTTCCTCTAATATCACTTATCGGGGAAATCTCTGATTGCATTATATCTTGTGCATTTATTATATTTTCCTTAGATATTTTTTTATTCAGCAAATACTTTTTTGTGTTAAATAGGTATTTAGGAATTGCTGCGACCCCACCAATGGATATATTTATATTTTTAATTTCATCTTTTTCCACATCAATCAACATAGCACTATTGACACTAGCAATATCCAAATGAGTTCTTTTGCTTACTTTTTCAAAATTGAATTTTGATTGGGCATTAGGTAATCGGAAAGATATGTTTTTAATAATCTCTCCCTTTTTCAAGTCAAATGACTTATAATCTTTGAAAAAATCTTTAAGCCAAATTTCCCGTTCATTATTTCTTTCGTCAATTATAGTTAGTTTACTACCCAAAGCCAAAAAGAATATAGACATATCTCCAATGGGTGAAGCGTTGACAAAATTACCGGCAATCGTTCCCATATTTCTAATCTGCCTTGAAGATATAAGTTTTAGGTGATCCTGCAAATAGGGAAAATGTTTATTAAATTGATTATTTTCCATTATATCTGTGCCAGTTGCCGCTGCACCAATAGTAAGTATATCATTTTCAAGATTGATTTTGGTATTTACCGAATCGATATGTCTTTTTATGTTTACTTCTGCTAATTCATTTGCAAATCTAACATATAAATCTGTTCCTCCCGCGACCAATTGATCCCCCTTTTCAGACCAATTGGATTTTAATGACTTAAGCTTTTCCGGTATGCCTTTAAAATACTCAGGGATAAATCTTTGCTCAATCAATTTGTTTATATCCCCTTGAATACTTTTATCTTTTACTAATTCTTCTACAGTATTTGCGGCTTTTTCTATTGACTTGTATCCTGTACATCTACAGATATTGCCGCTTAAATGATTAATTGCTTTAGCATCTACCTTTGTATCCAATGAATAACCGGTCAGTGAAACCACAAATCCGGGTGTACAAAAGCCACATTGGGTTCCGTAATGCTCTTTTATCGCATATTGTGAGACATTCAATTCATCCGTAAGATTCAATCCTTCAACTGTAACAATATGTCTTTTATCTACATTTGCCAGGGGAGTAAGACATGAAGTGATAGAAGAGTATTTTACTGTATCATCATATTGCAGTATTCCGCTCAATACTGTACAAGCTCCACAATCTCCCTCTTTACACCCTGATTTCGTCCCTTTCAGCCCCTCGATTTCCCTGATGAATTGCAACAATGTCATACCGGATTTTGCCTCCGTCTTGACAATCCTATCATTCAATATAAATTCTATCATTTACTGATTTATACTTTAGTAATTCATGTAAAGTTACAACGAAAAATTTTAAAATAAAACTCTTTTAAGGATTTTTCAATATAATTGTATATTTTGAATGATTAAGGCTTATGCGCCATACAAAAAAGATACATAAATGAAAAAAATAAAATGCGCCTAAGTGCGCCTGAACACCAAAAAAATGAGATATATTCGCGAACAAATATATCTCATTTCAATTATCTTATCAGTGCACAAAATACCTTGACATTGCAACACAAACAATGTCAAAAAAAGATAGGATTATATTTTTGTTTTTTGTTGGTCTATTTACCAACTCATATCATCCTCAGAACTCTCCTCACTTTTTCCTTCTGCTTCCTCTTCAGCTTTTTGCTTTTCCCACTCTTCTTGCCTTTTTGTAAACTCATCATAGTCATAATCAGGCATCAAATCATTCTTCACATGATTAATTGTTGCTTCCAATTCTTTCAAAAACCGGTTAAAATCTTCTTTATACAAGAAAATTTTGTGTCTTTCATATCCTTCACCATCAAATTTTCTGGTACTTTCAGTTAGTGTTACAAAATAGTCACCACCTTTTGTTTCTCTTACATCAAAGAAGTAGGTTCTCCTTTTACCTGCTCTAACCTTTGTTGAATAAATTGGTTCGAATTTCTTTTTGTCTCCGTATTCCACTATTACAATATTTATTTAGTTATAATAAAAATCAATACAAATGTAAAACTAATAATTTGAATTAATCAATAATTCTTTAATTTATTTTTATTTTAAATGTTAATATTATTCTTCAATAGCAATCATTTATCATCACTAAGCTTAAAATCCGATTTCACATTGAATAGTACAATCATATCATTAATTGTATCTTTTAAGTCTTTTCTATGTGTTATGAAATCCAAAAACCCATGTTCCAATAGAAACTCGGACGTCTGAAAACCTTCCGGTAAATCTCTTTTAATAGTCTCCTTAATAACCCTTGGTCCGGCAAAACCTATCAAGGCCTTGGGTTCCGCAAAATTAATATCTCCCAACATTGAAAACGAAGCGGTCACACCTCCTGTTGTAGGATTTGTCATAAGGGAAAAATAAGGTAAGCCCGCGTTGGCCAATTGCGCCAATTGAATAGATGTTTTTGCCATCTGCATCAAAGAAAAAGCAGACTCCATCATCCTGGCTCCTCCCGATTTGGAAATAATAAGCAAAGGCAACCTGTGCTCTATACAATAGTCAACTGCCCTACTGATTTTTTCACCTACTACAGAACCCATTGAACCACCAATATATCCAAAATCCATAGCTGCTATGACCAAAGGCTTTTGTTTTACTTTTCCGACAGCAACCTCGATTGCTTCCCTTCCCGGCTTCTTCTTATCTGCCGCTTTTAACCGATCCTTATATGATTTCAAGTCGGTAAATTCTAGAAAATCTTTGGATTTTATATTTGTAAACAACCTGATGTATTTACCATCAAAAATTATTTTAAAATACTCCCCCGGGCCTATCCTTTCGTGATAATCACACTTAGGACAGACATAAAGATTCTCCGATATATCTTTATTTGTAGTAGTATGCCCACATCCTTTGCATTTATACCAAAGTCCGTCAGGCGTATCTTTCTTCAAATTCGAGCTTGTCTGCACTCCTTTTTTTAATCTTTTAAACCACCCCATAAATTATTTTATAAATTTATTTATGTTATCAAATTCCACAGGATTATGCCGCAAATATACTCAAAGCATTTAGGATTCCGGTAATTTTAGTAAATATATTTAAAATAATGTAAAGGCAAAATATTAAAGTTTATATTGAAATGCAATTAGTGAATTTTAATTCAATTGCTCCCATAATATAAATAGTGTCAACAAGAAAAAACATCAAATTTAAATTGATTTAATATGAACTATTCTTTGCGTATTTTTTCCAATAGCTTTACAGTTTCAGAAGCATCTTCACCACTTTCTTTAGCTAATTCTATAGCTTTTAATGCTATTTTTTCAGCTTCTTTATACATTTTTAGTTTGTAGAGCAATGCAGCGTATGTGTCTGTGTTCAAATACTCCTCTTTTATATTTACAGATTCCTTTGCCCATTTCAGAGCACTTTTTAGCAATTTTTTGTCTTGAATATCTTTATTTTCAAAATAACTCCAAGCAAGGTCGTTTCTGTAATCCCAATCTTTTAGGGCAAATTTATTAAAATATTAAAATAAAAGTAATGTTAAATTTCATCTTTGTTTTATTTAAAAGGTTAGAGTATTCATGAAAATAGTGTTTATACTAGAGAGTCACAATCTTAGAATGCTGTATTTTAAGAGCTTGAATATATCATTTATATATATTGTCAGCATGAAAACATATCAGAGTTTGCCTTTAATACAAGTGACTGATACAAAAGTATCAAAACATTGTGAAATAAGCAAAATCCGAGTAATAATTATCTGCATTTAAAAAACTGTCTGTTTTCTCGCATACACCAATTTATTAAAAAATAATTTTTGATAACTAGTGGTGACTTTATTGAGGTGCATTTCATTTTTTCGCATTAAAGTTTAATTTTCTTGATTTTCGGCACATCTACCCCCTCATCCATCCCGCAAAAGCTCTGCTCTCCCCCTTATAATTTTTCTCCACTTTGTTACGAAAAATGATAGGTGGAGGTAGCAACCCACGACTCATCTTAAAGGAAAATGTGGGTAGCGGTTCTCCCGGTTTCGGAATAGAATGGAGAAACAGGGAGTTAGAGGGCGGTGAGGCAAAAAAGCGTAAAAATGAAATGCACCTCTTTATTGAGTTATTACTTTACCTTATATCTCATACAATAAATATCTTATTTCATAGTTTTAAAACGTGTTTTAATAGCTATCAATAAATAATATCAGTATGAGATTTAAATTTTTTCTGTATTTCCCCTTCCTAATTGCTTTAATGGCATTTAGCAATGGATCTTCAATCAAATTGGCTCTTGTCAAGTATCAAGGGGGTGGAGATTGGTATGCAAATCCTACTTCTCTAAGGAACTTGAGCCGTTTTTGTAATAAAAACCTGGATACCGATTTGGATGATAATTATGCGACAGTTGAAATAGGTTCTCCTGATATCTTTAACTATCCGTTTTTGCATATCACCGGACACGGAAACATTGTTTTGTCCGATAGCGAGGCTGAAAATTTGAGAAAATACTTAAACGCAGGAGGCTTTTTACACATTTCAGACAATTACGGTTTGGATCCGTATATCAGACTGGCAATGAAAAAAGTTTTTCCCGAAAATGAATTCAAAGAAGTCCCATGGAATCACCCTATTTATCACCAAAAATATGATTTTAAAACCGGCTTGCCCAAGATTCATGAACACGACGGTAAACCTGCCCAAGGATTTGGTATCTTTATAAAAGGTAAATTAGTTTGCTTTTATGATTATGAATGTGATCTTGGTGACGGTTGGGAAGATCCCGATGTTCATCATGACCCTGAAAACATAAGAATGCAAGCATTAAAAATGGGAGCAAATATAGTCCAATATGCTTTTAGCAATTAACCCTAATTATTCACCACTTTTATTTATAGATATGGATATATTCTTGAAAACATATGTGTTATGTTCAAAATGACAAATAAATTAATACCCCAAAATTGGGGTAATGTTAAAATACTCTATTTATAATTTAAGAAACGATTGAATCTCTTTTTCCAATTCATCTTCACCTTTAAAAGCTCCGAAGAAGTATTTTTTATTTTTCCCCTTATATATCACTGTATATGGCAAAGCACCATACCATTCTGGATTTACTTTTGCTGTCCAGCTACTCATATCTTCATCGATTAAAGCAAATACCTTATTGTTTATCTTTAACTTTTTTAGAAATGGAACGATATGTTTCTCTCGCCGCCCTTTCTCATCGATATTAACGAGATATACTTGAAATTTATCATTTATATGTTTTTTACTCGCTTCTTCAAATAATGGCATCTCTTTAAGACAGGGAGGACATGTAGTCGCCCAAAAATTAATCACATATACGGTATCATTTTGTTTTTTAAACAGATTTTCAATCGTACTAAACTCTTTGACGGTTGTCAAATCAGGCTTGTATTCATTCTTACACGAAGAGAATCCGATAAAAACAAAAGAAATGGTAAATAACAGATATTTCATAGCTAATTTTTTTTATTCCAAGCGTAGTAGGTATTTTTTTGCACAATATCCAAAATATAAATTTAAAATATCACACCTTTTCCTATAACATTTTGTATTTATAATTGTTTATTGACCAAATTGAATTATTTACCGGATAGAATATGTTTTCAACAAATAAAAAACTAACTTATGCTGAACAAACTATTGGAACTAAAAGACAGTTTGGAACAAAATTGGACTTATTTGCACAAGATATTATTTACCTTTAGTTTCTATCTTCTTTATAAAGTATTCCTAAAAGTATTGGATTCGGAAACTATGTCACCCTATATTCTCTTGTTTATCGTGCTTGGTTTTTTTGTTTTCACTATTGACATTCTGATATACCCATTAATTGATTTATTGGCACAAAAAAATACAAGGATTATAGATAAAAAAATAAAAATTGCAAATAATGCTGTTTACTTCTTTACATCACTATCTATTCTATCCACACTATATTATTATATGACTCACTATTACCCTGTAGTGAATATCGTGATCTTTTCGCTAATAATGTCTGCCTTTTCATATTCCATCATTTTGGATTATTATCATGACAAAAAAGCTAAAATAATAAAATGGTTAATAGTCATTTTAACAATAATCGGTTTGGCAGGAATCATTCATGGATTTTATTTAAATAAAGCTTTAAATGTTAATACATTCACCCTCATATTTATTTTAGGCTTTTTTATTGTGGATTTTCTTGTCTATAAATGGAGAGCTAAGTAAGAAAAATCATCCTGCAACCGTATGCAGGTTTTCATAATTTCTAAAATCAACTTGTGCTACTTCTGAAATTCCAGGCTCTTGCATAAATACTCCGTACAACACATCAACAGCTGCCATCGTGGCTTTGTTATGAGTAACGACGATAAACTGTGAATTCTTTGAGAATTCTCTGATTATATTATTGAATTTTGAAATATTGGCGTCATCCAAAGGCGCATCTACCTCATCAAATATACAAAATGGGGCAGGTTTGTACAGGTAAAGTGAAAATAGTAGGGCAATTGCCGTCAGTGTTTTTTCTCCACCTGACAACTGACTTAATGATTTCGGACGTTTCCCCTTGGGTTTTGCAACTATTTTTATTTTTGAATCCAAAGGTCTTTCCTCCTCCTCCAAAAACAAATCACAGGTATCACCCTCCTTAAAAAGTGTTGTAAATACGACCTTGAAATGTTCTCTTATATCCTCAAAAGCAGCAAGAAATCTGGTCGTTGCAGTTTTCTCTATTTCAGTGATTGTTTTATTCAGTGATTTCTCCGCATCCAAAATATCTTGCCTCTGTTTTTTGATATTTTCATACCTCTCCTTCATCTCATTGTAAGCTTCCACAGCCAAGGTATTCACTTCTCCATAATTGTCCAACCTATTCCTAAGCTTCCCCACCTTGTCTTCAAGGACATACTCATCAATTTCGGTTCTCTCGTAATTCAAAATATCTTTGAGCTGAATATTGAACTCAATCCGTAGTCTTTCGTTTATAGCTTTTTTCTTAAAATCCAAATCAAGCTTCTTTTCTTTGAGCTGATTTATTAGATATTGGGATTTTGTTAATTGATGTTTTAGCTTGGAAATCTCGGACTCAAGTGAACTTACTTTATTTCTTTTTTCAAAAAATTCTTTTTCTATTTCACTCAAATCTTCTTCATTTGTAGATTTGAGCTCATACAGTTTTGCAAGTGTCTGCTCTAACTCATCAAGCCTTTGCTCTATACTGATTTGTTCAGCATCCAGACTTTTTGAGAGTTGTTTATTCGAGTCTAATTGTTTTTCCAAATTTGATTTGTCACTTATCTTATAATTCAAATCCTGTTCAATAGTCGAAATCAAATTTTGGTGACGTATTAGTTCAATTTTAGCATTGTTCATTTTGGCTGAGGCTTGCGAAAGATTTTCCATCAAAATATCAATATCTCCCCCCTTATTATTATAGTTATCAAGAAGTTCTTTTAATTTAATTTCTATTTGACTAATTTTTTCTTTATTTGCTGTTTCAGTTTCTTTTAACTCTGCAATTTTTTTCTTAGCTGAATCGATTTCTTTTTTTATATTTTTTAAAGTATTGCTTTTATTCTCAATTTGAAATTTTATCCTTAGAAGCGAATCACTGACTTTATCAAAATCCTTCTTTATTTTATTCACTCCGCTATCAGTTGACTCGATTTTAAGTAGTTTCAGTTGTTCTGTTTTGTTTTCAAATAATGTTGATATTTCATTAAATTCTTTTTCGAGCTTTGAAACCGTTGAATTCAATTTTTCAAGAGTCTTTTTTCTGCCGATTTTTTTCCCTTCAAATAATCCCAACGAACCACCTGAAATCATATATCCTCCGGAAACAAAACTACCGGATTTATCAATGATAACAACACCATCATCGTCAGTGCCGGAATAGACTTCATCCATTTCCACTATCGAAACATAAACGTTTTGCAAAAGTATCTCAACAAGTTTCTTGTATTTTGAATCATACTCCACAATATCCATAGCAGGAATATAATTATCTGAAACTCCTTTTGCCTTTTTTATTTTCTTAATTCTATCCAAAACAAAGAAATTTGCCTTGCCTTTTTGAGTTTTTCTCAATAGTCCAATAGCTTCTCTCGCCTCAAAACTATTCTCTACAACAAAATGATTCAAGTAAGGCTCCAAGTATGTTTCGATTGCAATCTTGTATTCATCATCTGTGGAAATAATATCTGTAAGCAAAGGTATATCCGAATTCCATTTTTTATTGAGAAATTTGATTGATTCAGGAAATCCTTCCAAATTGTCCACCATACTCTTTACCAATCTGTATTCATTTCTTTTAGCATCAAGTTTTCTTCCCAATTCTGATTTATTCTGTCTCAAAATCTCCAATTCTTCATCAGCCTTTCTTTGTAAAATAGCCCGCTCTTCTTTTTTATGTTCAAGCGCCTCAATATCTTTAGATAAGCGATTTTTATGCTCCTCCATACTGCTATAATCCTTGTTCAGCTTTTCCAATTCTTCTTCAATTCGCTTAATTTTTTCAATTCTTCTATTATTATCAGCTAAGATATTTTCGATATTATTAAGTGAAACAGCTTGATGTTTAATCAGTTGAAACTTTTGTTCTTCAAGTTCTTTTCTTTTAATATTGGATTTATCTGCAAAAGATTTAACTTCTTCATACTTGGTTTTTATTTCAAGGTGGATTTTGTTTGCTTCATCAAATGTATTCTGATAATTCTTCAGCTTAAGTTTTTCTTCCTCAATCCTATTTTTAATTTTTTCAATCGAAGAAATAAGTACATTTAGTTTATCATGAATTTCCGTCTTAGCTTTTTCTAAATCAGTAAGTTTATTTTTATTAAATCCGTATTTTTGTTTTAAAAGCTGTTTTTCATTCTCATTTTTTCTAAGAGTATCCAAATGGTCATTTATCTTTTTTTGAAATTCGCTCAAGCTTTTCTCACTTTCTACAATTTCTTTCTTGAACTTCTCCAGAATAGCTTCTTTTTTTACAATATCAACTTCTAAGGTTCGATAATTTGTCAATTCATTTTTGATATTGCCGGAAATATCCCGATAAGACTCAACAACCTTGTCGTATTTCAATAATTGCAATTTGATATTAAAATCTTTGTATTGATCTCTTATTTTAATATATCTCTCAGCTTTTCTCGCTTGTTTTTCCAAGTCTTTTAGATTGGATTCTATTTCAAAAAGCAAATCTTCTATTCTGTCCAAATCGACCTTTGTCAATTTCAATTTGGCCAAAGTCTCTTTCTTCCTTTTTTTGAATTTTGATATACCTGAAGCTTGCTCCACCATCATTCTCCTCGAGCCATTACTATCTGCCAAAATATCTTCAACCATATTCAGAGCTATAATCGCATAAGAATCCGAACCTATACCCGTGTCAATAAACAATGACCTAATATCTTTCAATCTACATGCTACATCATTTATACGATATTCACTTTCCCCGCTTCGGTACAAAACTCTGGATATAGCTACTGTATTATATTCGGTAGGAAGTAAGTTTTTAGTATTATCGAAAGTAAGGGTTACTTGTGCCATCGAACTTTTCTTGCGCTTACTTGTCCCATTAAACAGCACATCTGACATTGAGTCCAGCCTTAATTCCGTAGTTTTTTGCTCACCCAGCACCCATCTGATTGCATCCACTATATTGGATTTACCTGAACCATTAGGACCTACTACTCCCGTCACCTTTTCGTTAAAGTTTATTACAGTCTCCTTGTAAAAACTCTTAAAACCCTTGATATATATACTTCTCAATCTCATACAAACACAAAGGTAATAAAAATAAAATTATTCAAAAGTATTAGGGCTTACAATAAGGTGCATTTCATTTTTTCGCGTTAAAGTTTAATTTTCTTTATTCTCGGCACATCTACCCCCTCATCCAGCCCGCAAAAGCTCTGCTCTCCCCCTTATAATTTTTCTCCACTTTGTTACGAAAAATGATAGGGGGAGGTAGCAACCCACGACTCATCGTGGAGGAAAATGCGGGTAGCGGTTCTCCCGGTTTCGGAATAGAATGGAGAAACAGGGAGTTAGAGGGCGGTGAGGCAAAAAAGCGAAAAAATAAAATGCACCTGAAATGCATCTCTTACAAGTAGGATGGAATATTGGAATATTTTTTTATTTGGTGTTCCTTGTTTAATGGATTTTCAAAAAAATTGAAGAAAGACTTAGGACTCGAAAGCACGACCATAGGGAGTGATTTTGAAGCCGGTTTATAATTAATACCCCAAAATTGGGGTATCGTTTGCTTTTATCTTTATATCTGTTGCGTTACGAAACACTTGAAATATAATTATATATCTGCGTATTTCGATGCCTTACATCTACATAAAGCTAAAAGCATGAATAATCCGGGTTATATATGTCTTGGCGATACGTAGCGAAACCTTGGCGTCCGTTGCGGGATAATTAATATGATTATATGATTTATATATGGATTATTCCTTTAAAAAATGCTAAAAAGACCAATTATAATGGCGATACTTGGTGAAACCTTAGCGTCCGTTGAGGGAAAATTTAACCCCTTATTTAGTATTAAGTAAAATAAGACTTATATTTGTGCAATCATTGAAGATTTTAATTGAATTAAATATACTTTCGCAATATGAAAACAATAAAGTTCAAAAAAGATAAACTTGATTTGAATTTGGGTAGAGTTTCTTCCAAAAGCAAAATCAAATCAAAGACCGCTGAAAGTATTAAGATTAAATCAAACTATCGGAAAGATGATATCAAGGCTCTCCCATATGATAAATACGTGTCGGGAGCTAAACCATATCTAAGAGGTCCATATACGACAATGTACACGGGAAGACCGTGGACAATAAGACAATATGCAGGCTTTTCAACTGCTGAAAAATCAAATGAGTTTTATAAAAAAAACCTGAAAGCAGGTCAAAAAGGATTGTCCGTAGCTTTTGACTTAGCGACTCACAGGGGGTACGATTCCGATCATCCACGCGTGAAAGGAGATGTAGGTATGGCAGGTGTTGCAATTGATTCCGTCGAGGATATGAAAATACTTTTTAACGGAATACCCTTGGATAAAATGAGTGTATCCATGACTATGAACGGAGCGGTGATTCCAATTATGGCATTTTATATTGTCGCAGCCGAGGAGCAGGGAGTTGACAAGAAACTTCTTGCAGGAACCATACAAAATGATATTCTAAAAGAATTTATGGTAAGAAATACTTATATTTATCCTCCGGCACCCTCAGTGAAAATAATTTCAGATATTTTTGCTTATACTTCACAGAATATGCCCAAATTTAATTCTATAAGTATCAGCGGTTACCATATTCATGAAGCAGGAGCACCGGCAGATATCGAATTGGCTTATACACTGGCAGACGGATTGGAATATATAAGAGCAGGGCTTAAAGCCGGACTTGAGATAGATAGCTTTGCCCCCAGATTTTCATTTTTCTGGGGCATTGGCATGAATTTCTTTATGGAAATAGCCAAAATGAGAGCAGGACGGGTACTTTGGGCTAAAATCGTAAATCAGTTTAATCCCCAAAACCCTAAATCTACTGCCCTTAGAACTCACTCTCAAACTTCAGGATACAGTTTGACAGAGCAAGATCCTTTTAATAATATCGCAAGAACTACAATCGAGGCTATGGCTGCTGCTTTTGGCGGAACTCAATCCCTGCATACAAATGCATTGGATGAAGCGATAGCATTACCCACGGATTTTTCAGCTAAAATCGCCAGAGATACTCAAAAATTACTCCAACAAAATACCGATATCACAAAGACTGTTGATCCTTTCGGTGGGGCGTATTTTATTGAGTCGCTCACAGAACAGTTGGTCGATAAAGCGTGGAAACATATCCAAGAAATAGAGAAATACGGTGGAATGACTGCAGCAATAGAAAAAGGAATACCTAAAATGAGAATCGAAGAGGCCGCAGCAAAAAAACAAGCCAAAATCGACGCTGGGAAAAGCTTGGTAGTTGGAGTGAACACTTTCAAATATGAAGATAATACGGAATTGGATACTCTGGAAGTTGATAATACGGAAGTCCGAAACAAACAAATTGAAAGAATCAATAAGGTCAAGTCCCAAAGAGATGAGAAAAAAACTCAAAAAGCATTGGATAACCTAGCTCAAGTAGCAAAAAACAATTCAGGTAATCTATTGGAATACGCGGTCATTGCAGCAAGAGAAAGGGCAACATTAGGAGAGATTTCTGATGCAATGGAAAAGTCATTCGGCAGATATAATTTCAAATCACAAACTATCGCCGGGGTATATTCTCACGAAATTGAAAAAGATAAACATTTTATGGAGGCTATAAAATACGCTGATGAATTTGCGAGATTAGTAGGAAGAAGACCTCGAATAATGATTGCAAAATTGGGTCAAGACGGTCATGATAGAGGAGCAAAAGTGATTGCAACAGCATTCGCAGATATAGGATTTGATGTCGATATAGGTCCGATGTTCCAGACTCCGGCTGAAGCAGCAAAACAAGCAGCTGAAAACGATGTCCATATCCTGGGTATATCATCACTTGCAGCAGGTCATAAGACATTGGTTCCGGAAACGATTAGTGAACTGAAAAAAATCGGTAGAGATGATATTTTACTCATCGTCGGAGGTGTAATACCTAAAAAAGACTATGATTTTCTGTTTGAAGCCGGTGTCGCCGGTGTATTTGGTCCGGGTACCGTCATTCCCGATTCTGCAATCCAAATTCTAAAGGTATTAATTGAAGCATATAAATAAATGAAGATATATACAAAAAAAGGAGATAGCGGTATGACATCGCTTTTTGGAGGCATGCGACTGTCAAAATCTGACATCAGGATCGAAGCCTATGGAACCATTGATGAATTAAATTCATTTATCGGTCTGCTTATATCAGAGATTACAAATGAAGACACAAACAATAAACTTCTGAGAATACAAAAAAGATTATTCGACATAGGAGCCATCCTTGCTACTAATCCTGATAAACCTGAATTAATCCGGCCATTCAATGAAAATGAGATCACTTTTTTGGAAGAACAAATAGATATTATGGAAAGTGAATTAGAGCCATTGAAAAATTTCATTTTACCCTCAGGCTCCAAAATGATTTCCCTAACGCATATCGTTAGAACCGTATGCCGTAGAGCTGAACGTAGAATAGTTGCAATCCCGGATGAAGAAAATAAATATGCCACACTGATAAAATATATCAATAGACTATCGGATTATCTATTTGTACTGTCCAGAAAACTCGCTAAAGAAAGCGGCGTACAAGAAAATATCTGGGATTGATCCTATTTTCATAGAACAACAAATGATTTTGAAGTTATTTCTTTACCGGAAATCATCTGAATAAAATACAAACCATTTTTCAAATCCCTAATGTCGATTCTAACAGTATTTGAATTTGGGGTTTCAAGGTTGCTTTTTCTTAAAATCAGTCCATCTCTTGATATAATCCGATAAGTAAACTCCGAATATTTCAAGTTAACGAGATTAATAACTCCTGTAGATATATTTCCATTCATATCAAATAAATCACTATTATGTACAATGTCATTTGAACTTGAAGTCCCATCTGGTATTTTGAATGAATTTACCGCAGCACCATCTCCACTTGTACTCCCATTTCCATTAGCTGCTATACCTCCGAAATAAACCGTAACATCCCCTGAATTACTGTCGGGTGCTACCCAGTCAACATTGAGAAACTCTAACGATCTCGGGCTTGTATGATCGATATAATCAACTCCCTTAAGTTTCCTCAAAGCAAATCCGCTTGGAAGATTTTCAAATTTTCCTGCACTTTTCTTATCTTTACTAAGTGCTGTCAATTGAAATCCGTATTTCGAGGGATTTCCTGTATGTTTGATATGAAATTTTAGTTTATACCTGTGCCCGGGTTCATAGTTCTGTACTTCAGTGCTATCTTCAAATATTTTCATTTCCAAAGACACCCCGTATTTACCGGCTTTATGGCAATTAAAGCATTTTCCGTCACTCAATGGAGAACCTGTCTTATCATGTCCTTTTTTAGCCACCCCTTTCTTAAAAGAAAATCCGAGTACTATTACAAATATGATTACCAAGCTATTGATTAAAATCTTTTTCATTTTTATCTGTTTTATATTATACTAAAAAAACGCAAGATATGAAATTATTTATACTAAATATAAATAAATGGTGTTTTCTTCAACCAATATCAATCAAAATGATTCTACCTGAGTAGTTACTATCAAAAAAAACAATAAACATTGGGACGAAAATCAAATATAACACCAATTAACACAGAAGGGATAGTAGTTTTAACAAATAAATTTCATTTAAATCTTGGAAAGTAGTAAGGATTGCTATATCTTTGTCAATAATTAATGTGAAATTGGTTATTTACATTCACGAAATATATTTTTAAATTAAAAAAGTCAAACTTATGAAAAAACATTTTACAAAATTCGTATTTACCTTTCTAACTATGGTTCTACTTGGACAAATAGGAGTATCTCAAACCTATATTTGGGGAGGCCCCGGAGATAAAAACAGTGAATTTGACGGTGGTTTAAATGATTGGACTACATATGGTGAGCCTGAAAATGCTCTTTGGGAATGGAAAGAAAATGGAGCAGCAGACAAGGGAAATTATTTTGGAAACAGAGGCCCAATCCAATCTCCATCCGTTGCAAATGGAGCAGCAACATTTGACTCCGATTATTACGGTTACAATAAAATCGCTCCAACACCTCATACAGGATATTTAGAATCACCAGCATTTTCATGTGTAGGTCACGAATCTGTTTGGGTACAGTTCAATCAGTATTTTAGAAATTTTGCATCAATTACTTCTTTAGAAGTTTCGGTAGATGGTGGTGAAAATTGGGAATCAGTTGGAAATGTAAATCCGGATTATTCCTATAACGATGAAACAAGTGATGATGATGTAAAATTAATTGATATTACCAATTTTGCAAAGAATCAACCGGATGTTAGATTTAGATTTGTTTTTGCTCCTAATCCACAAGACAACAGGTGTTTTTATTTTTGGGTAATTGATGATGTTTATGTTATTGATAGTCCTAAAGCCGATCCTCAGATAACAGGAACTTGGTTTCCTCCACAATTCTTTAATACGCCCCAAGCTTTCATAGCAGCAGATTCTTTCTATTTTATTATGGAGGTTCAAAACAAAGGTGGTTCAGAGTCTAAAGATATCTTAGGAAAAGTCACTTTAGTCAATACATCGACATCAACAACATACCATACTGATAGTGTGAAATTTGACATCGCTACGGGAGAAACAGATACAATTGAATTTAGTTCTTTTATGCCAAGTACGGACATGGATACTGGTCATTACGCAGCAGTTTATGATATTTTTGTTGATAGCGCCGCCACAGATGCTTGGAAACGTTTTATCCAATACTTCGATGTAACAGGTAACATGTTGGTGAAAAAAGTTGATAATGGTCGTTTATATACCAATGCATTAACAACAAATGACGATGATACTGAATCTTATATAAAAATAGGTGAAGAAAAAGAAGAGTATAATGTTAACCATTACAGAACCGGTGATTGGGCTGATAATGATTATGTTAGTATTGTAGCCACTGATGTAACAATGTCATTAGCAATAGGAGAACAGGATGACACACTAGTATTCGATACAGATGTATCTGTTTTAAAACTAGCTGATACAATCTTACCTCTTTTACAGAATCTAAGTGGAGAGGGCTTAGTTGTGGACAATAAACCAAATCCACAAATGGAGAGTATTGGATATTCTGCTGAACATTTTGATACAGTAGTTGAGTATAGCGAGTTTATAACACCGCTGTACAATGGAGATGATGACAAGGATATTGCTTTGGAACCTAATTCAAAATATTTAATCGCGGCAAGATGGGGAACAGATCAGACTTATTATCAAGGAATAGACAACAAATATAGTGTATATCCTAGGTATTATTTTAGTGGACAACTTGAATATCTACTATATACCTCTGATGGTGGGTTTAGTCGATTTTCCGGATCCACAGGAGGTGGATGGCATATGGGATTATTACTCAAATTAGTTGTACCATTCCCTGAAAGTATTGATGAGGAGGATTTATTGCCTGAAAATACTGTGATTATCAAAGAAAATCCAGTAAGAGATAGGCTAACAGTTGACGTTGATTTCCAAAAAAATATTGAAAAAGCCACTATGGTTATTCATGATATAAACGGTCAAATCATTGACATGAGAACTGTTAAAGATTTGAATAGAGGTACATTTAATTTCTACACAAACAATCTTCCTACCGGAACTTATATTTTCACAATATTTACAAAAGATAAATTATTATCAAAGAAATTTGTAGTTGCGAAATAATTTAAGATAATTTTATATAAAAAGAGGCTGTCTGAAAAGGCAGCCTTTTTTTGTCCTTGTAAGTAAGACTCAGAAGCTCGAAGAGATTCTGAAGCTGGATTGATTTAAACTGACATATTTTACCCGGCTTCACAATCCTCCTACGTCGGCTTGCGAGTCCTACGTCTCATGTTTAAAAGAGATTCTGAAGCTGGCTTTTGAAAACAAATCCAAGACTCTTGCATAATATAAATACACTCGCCTTGAAACCAAGAAACTCGAAAAGATTCTGAAACTTACTTCAACAACGAATAAGTTTGCATTGCAATCTCCAATTCTTCGTTTGTAGGGATTACAAATATTTTTACCGTAGAGCTTTTGGATTCAATAGATTTCATTTCGGTTATTCGTCCGGCATTCTTATAAGCATCTATTGATATTCCCATAAAATCCATATCT
Source organism: Saprospiraceae bacterium (assembly GCA_027008645.1). GTDB lineage: Bacteria > Bacteroidota > Bacteroidia > Chitinophagales > Saprospiraceae > JADJGA01. The sequence continues at coordinate 8,074 of JALVEE010000119.1, read as the reverse complement.
CTGCATACCATTTCTCTAATCAATTCAGAATTTTCACCTATTCCCGCTGTAAATACAATAGCATCCAAACCATTCATAGCAGCAGCATAACTACCGATATATTTCCTGATTCGATATGCATTCATTTCAAGAGCCAATTGAGCCTGTTTATCACCACGGGCAGCAGCTGATTCTATATCACGCAAGTCACTTACTCCTGTCAATCCCAACATTCCACTTTTCTTCTGGAGCAATGTACCGACTTCTTCAGAACTATATCCTAATTTTTCCTGGAGATAAAGCACCACAGATTGATCAATATCACCACTTCTAGTTCCCATAATCAATCCATTCATCGGACCAAAGCCAAGACTGTGATCGACACTTTTACCATCTTTTACAGCTGTCATACTACAACCGTTTCCAAGATGAATTGTGATTATCTTGGTAGATTTTTTATTCAAGGCTTCTATGGCTTTTCTTGATACATATTGATGGCTGGTACCGTGAAAACCGTATAATCTGATATGTTCCTTATCGTAAAACTCATTGGGTATGGCATATCTATGAGCTGCTTCAGGAATAGTCTGATGAAATGCCGTGTCAAAAACCGCAACTTGTATTGCTCCTCCGAATACCTTTTCAGCAACTTCTATTCCTGTCAGATTTGGAGGATTATGTAAAGGAGCGAGAGAAAACAACGATTTAATTTCCCGCTTAACCTTATCGTCAATAACAGTAGTTTTCACAAAAGTGCTTCCACCATGCACTACCCTATGACCGACTGCATATACCTCATTTGCATCAGAGATAACTCCTTTTTTAGAATCGAGTAGCAAGCCTGCTACTTTTTCCAAACCCGCTTGATGATCAGGTATAGGCAATTCCATATCAAAGGAATACTTGGCAGATTTAAAATGAATAACCGCATTGTCATATCCGATTCTTTCGACCAAACCTTTACAAATAACTTCTTTTTCGGGAATACTTATAAGTTGATATTTGATAGATGAACTTCCCGAATTTACAACCAATATTTTCATATGTTTATTATTTACCTTAGTCATTCCGGATTCAAGTATTTATTTTTTAGAGCCCTTGAGCTTGAATTGCCGTAATAATAACTGTATTATATATATCGTCAATGGTACATCCTCTACTCAAATCATTGACCGGCTTGTTCAAGCCTTGAAGCATTGGGCCAATTGCTATTGTTCCGGTTTCACGTTGGACAGCCTTGTATGTATTATTGCCGGTATTAAGATCGGGAAATATAAGGACACTAGCTTTCCCGGCCACTTCAGAATCAGGCAACTTATTTCCTGCAATATACGGGTCAACAGCAGCATCATACTGGATTGGCCCCTCTATTTTTATATCCGGACGTTTTGCTTTTACTATTTCAGTCGCTTTTCTTACTTTATCTACATCTTCTCCTATCCCTGACTTTCCAGATGAATAAGAAAGCATGGCGACCAAAGGTTCAATATCAAACGCAGTTGCAGAATCTGCTGATGAAATTGCTATTTCAGCCAATTGCTCAGCAGTAGGATTTGGATTTATAGCACAATCTCCAAATACAGATACTCTGTCCTCGAGACACATAAAGAAAATAGACGATACTACGGAGACTCCGGGTTTTGTTTTAATAAATTGCAATGCGGGAAGAATCGTATGTTGAGTAGCGTGAGCTGCTCCGGAAACCATTCCATCTGCATCGCCTTTGTAAACCATCATGGTACCAAAATAAGAAACATCTTCCATTTTGTCTTGTGCCATTGCCAAATTCATATTTTTGTGCTTTCTCAACTCATAAAGCGTCTTTGCATAATCATCAAAATATTCGGATTCAACCGGGTCAATGATTCGTACTTTGTCAAAATCCATTCTCAAGCCAAGAAACCTAACCCTTTTCCTTATTTCAGCTTCCTTTCCCAGAATAATCAGATCTACAACATTTTGATTAATCAGACGTGAAGCTGCCGTCAATACCCTGTCATCATTCCCCTCCGGAAGTACAATTCGTTTTTTGTGCTTCTGTGCTCTTTTAAGCAAGTTGTATTGAAACATCCTTGGAGTAATCCCTTTTGTCTCAAATGTGATTAAAGCATCAGAAAGTCTTTGACCATCAACATGATTATCAAATACTCTAATAGATGTCATTATTTTATCGCGATTAGCCGCATAAATTCTAGGTTTTATTTCACCAATGGCCTGCGAAATCTCATAAGTATTTTTATCTACAATCAAAAGCGGTAATTTATTAGGTATTCCTTCAATCAAATCGAGAATTGTCGCCTCAGGCCTCAAACCACCTGTAAGCACTATTCCAGATATAGGTGGATAATTTTCAGATATATTCGCTTGAATAGCACCAAGTATAATATCATATCTATCTCCGGGAGTTACTATTAAAGAATTATCTTTAAGCCTGGGCAAATAATTTCTAAGCTGCATCGCCCCTATCACATAATTATCTATCTGTTTGTTGAGTTTTTTTGGGTTCTCACAAATGACCTCGGCATTTAAGCTTCGAGCTACCTCCTTAACTGTCGGATTTCCAAGAAAATCATTCAAAGGAATAACATTGACCAATACTTTACCCTTTAACTCTTTGCACAACTCTTCTTTTACCCAATCCAAATTCTCAGGCTGAATCATATTTGCGACTACGGAAAGCACTTTGACTTCTTTACTTTCAAACAAATCATAGGCAGATAGCAGATTATTCACAAATTCAGTCATGGTTTTGCCTTTTCCTCCCTCCACAATTATTGCAGGAATTCCAAGGTTCTTGGCTATATCGGTATTAATCTCCAATTCAGTTGCAGTACCTTCACCCGAAAAATCCGTTCCCTCCACAAGCACAAAATCATAGATTTCCTCAAGAGTTTTGTACTTTTCGATTATCGTATCAAAAACTTCATCGAGTTCTCCATCATGAATTTTGGATAAAACTTCACTTTTGCTAAATGCATACGCATCTTCATACTTTATTGATAAATTAAAATGCTTTAATACCGTATTTATGTGATTATCCACTTCTCCTTTTTCTAAGTCTCCTATTATTGGTCTAAAATAGCCCACTTTGGCTACTTTTCCCAATAGCATCCTCATCAATCCAAGAGTTACAATTGACTTACCGCTTCCCGGTTCCATCGTTGCTATATAAACTGCTTTGCTCATTTTATTATAATTTTTATTTTTTTAAGGCGCAAATGTACATTCATTACTTTTATATGACAGCAAATTATCGGAAAAAATATTTAATTCATATGTTAACAGGATATATATATAACCAATCTAAATTAGTGAGATATTATACTTTTTTTTCACTCTGAGTACAAAAACTATCTTTATTTTAAATGAAAATAAAGATAAATAGTTATTTTTGTGCATTAATAAAAACAAAACACACTACGCTTATGGTAAATCAAATTATTTATGGAGTAATTGCTGTTGGAGTAATTGCTTTGCTCTTCACATATTGGAGAGCTTCTTGGGTTGCAAAGAAAGATGAGGGAACTGAGAGAATGTCTGAAATAGCATCACATATCAAAAAAGGTGCTATGGCATTTTTATTTGCAGAATACAAAGTTCTATGGATTTTTGTGCTTATAGCTATTGGCTTATTGGCATTTAGTGCAAATCCACAAACCTCGTCATGGTTGATAGGAATATCATTTATGTTAGGAGCTTTTGCTTCGGCACTTGCAGGTTTTATCGGTATGAGAGTTGCAACAAATGCCAATGTAAGAACTACTAATGCTGCAAGAAAAGGTTTGGGAGAAGCTTTAGAGGTAGCTTTTACAGGAGGAAGTGTTATGGGCTTAGCAGTTGTAGGATTGGGAATAGTGGGCTTAGGGTCATTATTTTTAATATATTCAGGTTTAGGATGGGATGTTAATAAGGTAATATCTGTAGTCACAGGTTTTTCTTTTGGTGCTTCGTCAATAGCTTTATTTGCTCGTGTAGGTGGAGGTATATATACCAAAGCAGCAGATGTAGGAGCAGATTTAGTTGGAAAAGTAGAAGCAGGTATTCCTGAAGACCATCCGCTTAATCCCGCTACAATAGCTGATAATGTAGGAGACAATGTAGGTGATGTTGCCGGCATGGGAGCCGACCTTTTTGAGTCCTATGTAGGTTCTATCATCAGTACAATGGTACTCGGAGCACTATTTATAGGAGTAACCGGATTTACAGGAGATCTTGAATTGAATGCAGTAATATTACCTTTAGTCATTGCTGCAACAGGTATCCTCACTTCCATTTTAGGTACTTTTTTTGTAAGGGTTAAAGACGGCGGAAATCCGGGTACAGCTCTACACAAAGGAGAATTGATATCTGCAGCTATTATGATAATATCAACATATTTTGTTGTCGAATGGCTAATGCCACACCATTGGGAATATGGAGGAAAAGATTATAGCTCTTTTGGAATATTCATGGCTATTATTATAGGGCTTGTATCAGGAACGCTGATCGGTTTAGCAACTGAATTTTATACCGGAACAGGAAAAAAACCTGTTATTCGTATATTGAAACAATCAACAACAGGATCAGCAACCAATATTATCTCCGGACTTAGTGTTGGAATGGAATCAACATTCTTCCCTATAATCATTTTATCAGCAGCAATAATAGGAGCTTATAAATTCGCAGGTTTATATGGAATTGCCATTGCCGCAGTAGGAATGTTATCCAATCTGGGAATCCAATTGGCTGTTGACGCTTATGGACCTATCGCAGATAACGCAGGTGGAATTGCAGAAATGTCCAAATTACCCCCCGAAGTTAGAGAAAGAACTGATAAACTTGATGCAATTGGTAACACTACAGCAGCTATTGGAAAAGGATTTGCAATTGGTAGTGCTGCATTGACAGCATTAGCATTGTTTTCTGCATTTATGAAAACTGCTAATATCCAAAGTATAGATATCTCCAAACCTTTTGTAATGGCAGGATTATTACTTGGTGGTATGCTTCCTTTTTTGTTTTCATCTTTGGCTATGGGAGCTGTTGGAAAAGCAGCAAAAGATATGATTGATGAAGTAAGAAGACAGTTTCACAATATCCCCGAACTAGCTGCTGCCCTGAAAGTAATGCAAAGAAATGATGAAGAGGATGAAAGCAAATGGAGCAAAGAAGATATAGAAACATTACATTTAGCCAGTGAGAAAGCTGAATATGAAAAATGTGTTGAAATCTCAACAAAAGCATCCATTAGAGAAATGGTAATCCCCGGTCTAATAGCCGTTTTATCACCTATTGTGATAGGTTTCTTAGGAGGAGCAGAAATGTTGGGAGGCTTACTCGCAGGTGTGACTGTAACCGGAGTTTTAATGGCAATATTCCAATCCAATGCCGGAGGTGCATGGGACAATGCAAAGAAAATGATTGAAGAAGGATTTGAAATAGATGGAAAAATTGTTAAAAAAGGCTCGGAAGCTCATGCAGCTGCCGTAACAGGCGATACTGTTGGTGATCCTTTCAAGGATACTTCCGGTCCATCTTTGAATATCTTGATAAAACTTATGTCTGTAGTAGCTCTTATAATCGCTGCTATGTTGTAAAGCTAAATAGAATAAACTAAATTATATATAGAGGTTGTCATACAGGCAGCCTCTTTTTTTTTCAGTTTGAAACTTCCAAAATTCATCATTCATTGATAATTGATCGAAATTCATTATTCCATTCAAGCCGCATTATTCACGGGTTTTCGTAGTGAGAGTTCAAAATACCAATAGTAAATGGAAGCGCAAGAAATTTTTACTGAGTAAATGGCCCCCTATTTTTGATGTATAAAATTTTTAAGCATTTCCTTTAATTGCATGTAGTTTAAGCTCGTAATAGAAATACTTGTGAATAATTCCATCTAACTAAACTGTTTAGTCATTAGTAATTCGGATGTAAGAACCCATCCCCGACCCTTCCCTTGGCAAGGCTTACGTTATGACACATCTTAAAGCAAAAAAAATTAAGATTTATCATAACGGAAGCTATATTTATATTTTGGTCAAAAGTTGTCTTTTTTTGTACATATATAGCAACTACACAAGTTAGATATTTGGTACAAATAAAGTGAAATACGTTAAAACTCCACATTTGTGTAATAATATTTGCATGATCTTTTATTTAGAACCCACCTCAATCCTCCCTTACAAGGGAGGAAGCTGCAACCCGCAATAGCAACGCTTTTTTCACAAAATAATACAATTTAGTTATAAAACAAGATGATTCTCAAATAGCTATTTTTAGTAATCAAGCACCTCCACTTCTCCCTTCCCTTTGTGAGGGAAGGGCTGGGGATGGGTGCTAAAACCGGAATCAAATCTCTCAAGAGAAAGCTATCGTTATCACACTTATTAAAAGATGTGTCATAACGTAAGCCCTTAGCAAGGGAAAGGAGTTGTGACGGCTCTTAATCTACGGTATTTTTTAAGCTTTGTTTCTACGATTCAAAGTTAGCTATTTGATTTTACTTAAACAAAGTCTCGAAATTCGGGTTAAATATCGAACACTGATTAACGATATACGATTTAAGATTTTTTACTAAATATTTGACTTAGGAAGTTTCAAATTAAAGAATCAAAACCCATACAATTACAGCACTAAATTAATTGCCGGATTTCAATATGCAACTGCAACAAAAATCGGAAATTGTAATTTCGTTTTATATTAATTACAGACAGCTTTCACTTATAAGAAAAATCTCACAATACCAATACAGCAAAAATAATTAAAAATCAAGTATTCTTCTCAAAATTATAAGTATTTTTGCTTCCACTAATATCAATAATATGAAAACAATTGATGATTTTTTTTCAAAATACCATATTGATGAGTTTTATGAATATCAAAATAAATGGAGTAAATCCCCAATAAAACCATTCGGTAGAGATATTCATAAAAAACTTTCATTCGGAACAATCCCCGGATATAGAAATTATGATCTTTTTTATGAAAGGTACAAAAGTGCAGTGGAATTGCTGATAAACAACGGAGATTTGAAAGAAGGAATGAAAATACTGGATGTTGGAGCAGGAGAAGGATTTTTTAAATTTTTCTTTGACCAACACTTTAAAGATAAATTGAAATGGTATGGAATAGAAGTCTGGAAAGAAAGAGTTGAATTTTGCAGACATATCGGATATGAAATAAAAGAGATAAATTTAGAAAAAGAAAAAATACCATATAGTGATAAATACTTTGATATTGTTTTGGCATCTCACGTAATAGAACACCTTCCCAATCCAAAGCAAATAGTAAAAGATATGGGAAGAGTATTGAAAAAAAATGGAATATTATTGGTAGCAACACCTGTGAAACCACCCGGTATAGCCCAATTGGATAGTTTTTACCACAATATAAGCAATAGAAAAACCGGTGATACACAACAAGCATTTACACATAATAATCTGGAAAAAATGATACTTGATTCCTTAAATCTTCCCAAAAAAGCGGTTATAGATAAAAGGGGCTTTCGTATAATATCAGGCAGAAAAAAATTACCGTTTGAAAATTGGAAATGGTTTTATAACTTGTCAAGATATTTAGGAAAAAAATTACTTTTTATTGTACCGGAAATAAATATTATCGTAAGAAAATTGTGACTGTAATATTAAGAATTATACGATTTAATATTGAATACCCCCCTAGCACAACAAAAGTAATGCTGAGTCTCGCAAAGTAGGTTTTTATACCAAATAGTCCTTATTAATTACATTTGAATTTTCTTGTTAACCTTTGCTTAAATTTTTCTGATCTCAGCAAGAAAAATCCATATCTAGGCAAAACACTACATATATCTACTTAAATACTCCTAGTGTTAAGTCAAGAATACTCTTTCACGATAAGTAATCGTTCTTTTTGCCGATAACTGCATTAATAATTTCCACCATAGCTACGGCTATGCTTAAAATTATATGCGTTGTTCTCGACAAAAATAACATCAACTTAACCGAAACATTACACTTGACTTGACACTAGTGCGCCAAGAACAAAATAAATCCAATATTAAAACGTTTAAAGAGAATAACCAAAAAACAAAAATTATGAGAGGGAAAGCACCAGCTCTCCCATTAACAGTAAA